>CAZXUA010000006.1:0-8898 GCA_964643755.1 uncultured Desulfatiglans sp.
GCATGTGTTAGGCACGCCGCCAGCGTTCATTCTGAGCCAGGATCAAACTCTCCAATTATGTCGAGTTATATTTTTTAAAGCCAAAATTTGGCTTTTACATCTATTTGACCCAAGCGGTTACACTATTTAGTTTTCAAAGAACAATCTGCCTGAACCTCTGCCCAGACATTGTTTTGGTCATTCCCCCAAAAGAAGAAAACGAACTCTACCTTTTTTATTTTTTACTGTCAAGCAATTTATTTTATTTTTTAAAGAATTTTGTTAAAAATTCTTTTTATAAAAATTGCTTATGATATCAACAATATATTCCTGCTCCACTTTGTTCAACTCTGGATAAACAGGGATTGCTAATGATGTCTTTGATGCTTTTACAGATACCGGAAAATCGTCTGATTTATAACCAAGGTATGAAAAACATTTTTGTTCATGTAGCGGTACAGGATAATAGACCTCACAGCCTATTTCATTCTTTTGAAGATACTCTTTTAAGGAGTCCCTTCTTTCTCCTGCATTAATAACATATTGATGATATATATGGCGCTCTTCCTTTTGAAAGGGCAGCCTGATATCGTTTACGTTTTTTTCTTCAAAGAGCGTTTTGTAACTGGACGCGTTATATATTCTTCCATCGGTCCATTTGTCAAGATATTTTAATTTAATTTTTAATATTACCGCCTGCAGGGCATCAAGACGGAAATTACCGCCTAAAAAATCATGGTAGTACCTCTTGACATCACCATGATTACGGTAAATCCTGAGCATCTTATTAAGGGCTTCATCATTACAGGTGACTAACCCTCCTTCACCAAAAGCCCCAAGGTTCTTTGTCGGATAAAAGCTAAAACAGCCATAGTCACCCATTGTGCCGGCCCTTTTAACGCTTCCATCACTGAACCTGTATTCAGCCCCTATGGCCTGGGCTGCATCTTCAATAACAATGAGGCCATATTCCTTTGCAATCGCAAGAATTGGCTCCATGTCTGCACACTGTCCGTAAAGATGGACAGGGATTATTGCCTTAAGATGCGACCTCTCTTCATTCGGGCAACCTGAAATATACTCCCTTATCTTATCCGGATCTATATTGTAGGTATCTTCATCAATATCTACAAAAACCGGCCTTGCGCCAACCCTGGCTATTGCGCCGGCAGTAGCAAAGAAGGTATATGGTGTAGTGATAACAGAGTCACCCTGACCTATACCGGCAACCATCAGTGATAAGATAAGAGCGTCACTCCCTGAGGAAACGCCCACCGCGTATCTGCAGCCACAGTAATCAGCAATTTTCCTTTCGAAATCTTCGACATTAGGACCGCCGATAAAGTACTGGGTTTCAAACACCTCCAAGGCAGCGGATACCACCTCATCTCTGATAGAGTCATACTGCTTCTGTAAATCCAGCAAGGGAACTTTCAATTCAAATTACCTCGAATTATTTTCCCGAAAGAACGAATGTACTAATCAGATGCTTTCAGGAGCCGGGATATTTAACAGAGCAGCATAAAATAGTCAACAGAAAAAACTATTAAAAACAGAAAAATGCAAAGAGAAAACAGGAAATAGAAAGATCAAAAGTCATAGCCCGGAAGTTAGAAGCCAGTGAAGCTTTTACCGGTATGCCAAGTCTCAGGTTTTTGATGTGCTGACTTCCGACATCTGATTTCTGATCTCTAGCTTTTCTCTTTCCTATTTCCTGTTTCCTCTATACTCATTTAACAAGCTCAGACACAGGGACCACCTCAAAATCTTTCATTAATTGTTCTGTATATTTTTTCAGGACATCAAGGGTTTCACGGTGCGGGTGCCCTATGCCTATTGCCTCTCCCCTGTTTCTGGCTATGCCTAACAGACGTTCCATCTGATAGCCCAGCGTTTTTTCATTAAGGTCATTATCTATAAAAAGGCTTTTCTCACCAGCCGGTATGCCTAGTGCCTTTGCAACCTTGAAGGCTACTGTAAGGTTTGTCGTACGGCTGTCTATATAGTAAAGATCATGTTTCTTTATCTCATCAAGCACATATTTCATCCTGATATAATCTTCCGAAAAGAGAGACCCCATATGGTGATTAACCCCCTTAACACCTGGTAGTTTTTTGATATCTTCTCTTACTATTTCCTGAATGGTCTCCCTATCCATATTCAGCATAAGCGCATCATCTCCAGGATTAACACCGGGATAACCTTTTGGTTCCATAGGAAGATGAAGGAGCATCTCCTTTTTTCTCTTTGCAATGTTTTGCGCAATCTCTTTTGAAAAGGGTGCGCCAGGCAACACAGAAAGAGATACCGGGATTTTAAGCCCCATAAAGGCCTCTGCAATGGAAATATCATAACCGATATCATCTATGATAAAGGCGATCCTTGGCAGTTTGGCTCTCTTTGTAATCATTTTTACAGGCCTTGGGTAGAGCTTCAGCCTGTGTGTTGAATGTTTAAAAATGGTTATACTGAAAAGAGCCTGGTCAGTAGAAGACTTTTCCCTCTTAAGAATGACATCAGGCCCCAGCATAACTGTTTTTTTGGTAATTACTGTTTCAAGTCTGTTAACAAAGTCGGGATTATCAATAGCCACTGAGAGTTCCGTAAACTCCCAGTCAAGGGTTGCTTCATGCCTGGGGATAACCTTTGAAAATGTAATTGCCTCTTTTTTAATGCCAAGACTGTATAATGACTCATAAATGACCTGATCGACCTTATCAATCCTCTTCTTTAGTCTGCTTGATGTAACATATTCTTCTTCAAAGACAGGGGATGGAGAAATTGGTCTGTGAGCATACTTGAAAACAAAAAGGGCTGCTGCAATAATAAAAATCAGAAAAACCATTGCTAATTTGATTTTATTAAAAGCAGACCTTCTTTTCCTCTTTTTTTTCATATTACACAGGGGGAATAATCATTTTTTGCCGGAAGGCCCTCCTGACCCTATCTGTTGTATCACACCCCATGATTTTAATACCTGAACAGCCATCCTTATCTGATTATCCTTGTCAAGACGTTCGAGATAGAGGGTATCATTATCCTTTTCTTCCTCAGCATCTGCCTTCTCTTTTTCTTTTACGCCTTCACTCTTTTTCTCTTCCTTAACCTTTCCCGGTGATTTTTCTATTTGCTGTTTCAGGCTGTCAGGGGCATAGCCCTCCTCTTTTATTTCAGGGAGGAGATCCCCTATTTCAGCATTTTCATTCTCCATATGATTATCAAGATCTGCCTCTCTCATGAAAAAAGAAACCTCCTCTTCATCCTTTTCTTCAACCGGTGCATACTCAAGTTCAATATCAGGGTCTATCCCGCTTACCTGTATTGATCTGCCGCTCGGGGTATAATATCGTGCGGTAGTGAGCCTGAGGCCTGAGCCGTCTGACAGGGGGACAATGGTCTGGACAGACCCCTTCCCGAATGTCTTTGTGCCAAGGATTAAGGCCCTCTTATTATCCTGAAGAGCCCCGGCCACAATCTCAGATGCGCTCGCACTGCCTCCGCTTACAACAACAACAATCGGCCATGTCCTGTCTGTAGGGCTTTTAGTGGCAGACTCGATTATATCCTGCTCGCTGATCCTGCCCTTGGTGCTTACAATGGCCCCTGATTCAAGAAAAACATCAGAAACCCCGATGGCCTGTGTTAGCAAGCCGCCCGGATTATCCCTGAGATCAAGGATTAGACCCTTTAAGGGTTTTTCCTTTTCAAGCTTTGCAAGGGCGGTAAGGAGTTCATCTGTGGTATTGCCCTGAAAATTGGTTATACGCACATATCCTATTTCATGGTCAAGCCTGTAACTTCTAACGCTCTGTAGTGGGATAACATCCCTTGTCAGATTAAAGACAAGCGGTTTATCAACGCCTTTACGGCTGATGGTAATTTTTACTGTACTCCCTTTAGGACCTCTTATCAGCTTTACCGCCTCGGTGGAGGTCATATCAATTGTAGTTTTATCATCAATCTTTAATATCCTGTCTCCTGACTTGATACCTGCCTTGTAAGCCGGGGTATCTTCAATGGGTGATATTACGGTAAGCACATCATCCTTTACAGTAATCTGCATCCCAACACCTGTAAAACTTCCCTGTGTTTCGACCCTCAGGTCATCATGCTCTTCCTTTGTCATATATGATGAATGGGGGTCAAGGCTCTGCATCATCCCCTTTATGGCGCCCTCTATAAGCTTTTTTGTCTCCTGAGGCTCTACATAATTTTCTTCCACCTGCCTCAAGACCTCGGTAAAAAGTTCGATATTTCTGTAAACATCGTCTGCATCTTTTTTATTTGTTTTGACTTCACTGCTCTCGCCATGGGATAAAATCACAGCAGTAAGGATAATAAAGATAGTGAGCATGCCTGTAAACAGTCTTTTCTTGAGAAACCGCATAATTAACTCCTGTCAGGATCAGATTCAAAAAAAATATTCTACCCCACAAAATTTGAAAAGGTCAATTAACTTTTAACCACTTTAGAGGATTCAGATTTTCATCCCCTTTTCTGATCTCAAAGTATAATGCCGGCCCGGTTGAAAGCCCTGCCTCGCCCACATATCCTATTACATCGCCAACCGAAACCGTGTCTCCCCTGTTCTTTTTAAGTTCATTAAGATATGCTGAAATGGTGAAATATCTTTCTCCATGGTTGATAACTATAACCTGTCCATACCCCTTTAACACCCCTGAATAGTCAACCCTGCCCGAAAAGACCGCCATCACCTGCGTGCCGGCAGGCGCATCAATATAAATCCCCTTGCTATTTTCAACAACCCTTTCTCCTATCTTTTTTATATCCTTCAGTATTTTACCCTTCACTGGGAGAGGCAGCCTGCCCTTTGATTTTCCAAAGTCCGATGGAAGTGTAATTTTCTGTCTCCTTGAGATGTTCTCAAGATTGGCGATTGTCTCCTTCATACTGTCTGCCGCTGATTGCAGCTCGTTTACAGCCACCCCATAAAATTCCTTTTCATTGTGTATCCTTGCCAGAAGAAGCACCTCTTTTTCAAGCGCCTGCTTCAATTCATTAAGGCTTTGATTTTCTGCCTCTTCAAGACGTGAAACAGCATCAAGCTGTCCTTTTATATCAGCCATCTGGCGGCTGTATTCAGCTTTACGAAGGCCAAGGGTATTCATCACATTCCGGTCCTCGTGCATTATCACCCTTAAATATTTCATATTATGGTTCAAAACATTGAGGTCATTAGTGGATAGTAAAACCCTCAGATAGCCACGCTTGGCATTTTTATAAAAGGCAACCATTCTCTGCGCCAGCAGCTCTTCATTTTTATCCAGTTCCGACTGGATTTCATTAAGGGTTTTCTGCTGTCTGGCGAGTTCACTCTTTTTAACGCTTATTTCAGATTCCAGTTCATCAAGCCTTTTCTTTCTCTCACTGATTTCGGATTCAATGTGGGTAAGTTCTTCAAGTAAATCCTTTTCCTTCACATCATATTTCAGATATTTTTCCTTTTCCAATTTCAGGTCATTTTCTATCTGCTCTATCTGCTGTTTTTTGATCTCAGCCTCGGTCAGCTTGCCGGCCACAGAAAATGGCACCCAAAAAATAATGGAAATGAGAGCAATTATCATATTTTTATTACATAATGGAGACATATGAATTACCGGTAAAATGGTAAATATAATGATACCTGAATGGCATTATGCTCATACCCTGAAAAACCTGCCTATAGCCACCAGACCACCGGTAAACCCGAGAATCAGACTGAGGCCAATTATAGCAATTGAGTATGAAAGGGGTAAAAACTGAAAATCGATCAGGGGAAGTCCGAATACCTGGATGGTCTTTATTGAAAACAGTGAATAGATACCCAGAAGTATCCCATATGAAAATAGGCCGCCGAGTAATCCCTGTACAGTTCCTTCAATCAGGTATGGGAATCTGACAAACCAGTCAGTAGCGCCAACCAGCTTATATATCTCGATCTCATCACGCCGTGAATATATGGTTAATTTTATGGTATTGGTTGTTATAAAGAGGACCGCAGTGCACAGAAAACCCCCTGATATAAGCCCTATTACCCTCATGATATCCATTACCCCCTGAAAACGTTCCACCCACTGCTTGCTGTACTGTACCTCATCAACACCATGCAGCTTTTCAAGGTCTGCCTTTATTTTTTCAGGGTCTGCTCTGTAATCTTCTGTTTCATGGAAGATTATCTCATATGATCCTGGCAGCGGGTTTGTCTTCAGCCCTTCAAGAAGCCCGGCCTGATCCCCGAGATGACCCTTAAGGCTAATCATGGCCTGCTCTTTTGTGATGAACTCTTTTATTTCCGCCCCTTTGAGGCTTTTTATTTCCGACTCAATTTTTGCCCTGGCAGATTCATCAAGCTCATTTTCAATATAGACTGACATGGAAAGCGCCTCTCCCCAGTCATTCAACCAGTTTCTGATATTAACTGACAGGAGCAGAAAAAATCCAAGGAGAAGCATGGAGATGGTTATTGTCCCGATGCTGATCATATGGACAAGCCGGTTATACAGCATATTGGAAAGGGCTGTTTTAAAAAAATATATGCCTCTTCTTATAATCATCTAATTGATCTCTTTAATTATCTGTCCGCTTTTAAGTAAAATTATTCTCTGCTCAGTGTTTTCCAGAAGTTCCCTTGAGTGAGTGGCAATAACAACAGTGGTGCCGTTCATATTTATAGTCCTGAACAGTAGCATGATATCCTTTGTAATATCAGGGTCAAGGTTGCCAGTTGGTTCATCAGCCACAAGGATCAGGGGATTATTAATAATGGCGCGCGCAATCGCAACCCTCTGCTGCTCACCGCCTGACAGTTGAAGAGGGAATGCCTTTTCCTTCTTTTCAAGTCCGACCGCCTTGAGCGCCTGATGCACCTTTTTTCTGATTACTGCTGGCCGCTCCTCAGTCACCTCAAGGGCAAGGGCCACATTCTGATATACGGTCTTGCTGTTCAGGAGCTTGAAGTCCTGGAATACAAAGCCGATCTTTCTTCGTAACAGATCAAGATTCTTTCTTTTAATCCGAATAAGATTGATATTATTGATAAGTATCTGACCCGATGTCGGGGTATCAGCGCCAAATATGAGCCTCAGCAGAGTGGTCTTGCCCGCTCCGCTGGGACCTGTCACAAAGACAAATTCGCCCCTGCGAATATGAAGGCTAACATCATCTATAGCCTTGCTGACCCCGTAACTTTTTGTAACCCTGAATATCTGGATCATCGTAAAAACTAATATTCCCCCAGCGCCCTTAATAAGGCCGCCTTTGCAAGGTGATGATCATACAATGCGCTGTAATAATTACTCCTTGCCTGTGTTAAAAGGGTCTGGGCATCAAGGACTTCGGTAGAGGTTGTGACCTGCGCCTTATACCGCTCATTACTTACCCTCAGGTTTTCCTCTCCCTGTTCAACAGCCTTTTTTGCTGCAGGTATCCTCTTTTCTGTCTCCTCAAGGTTCAGGACCGCATTTTTTATCTCAAGCCTGATCCCGTCCTCAATTGACCTTCTTGTGTTAATAAGCTGCTCCTTATTCAGCTCCTTCTGCCTTATCGAGTAGTGATCACTGCCCCAGTTCCAGATATTCCATGACAGATTGGCCATTGCCTGCCATCCGCTCGAATCCAGCAGAGCAGATGACCCGCTCACTGATGGTGTATCGCCTGATTTTGTATAGTTATAAGTGATTGCCACCTCTGGATAGTATTTGCTCTTTGCGAGCCTTATCTGCTGTTCTATCTGCTGATCATTTATATCAACAGACCTTATCTCTGGCCGTTTACTAAGGGCCTCTCCATAGAACCTGTCAAAATCAATTGGCTCAATGGTGTAATCCTGTATATCCTCCACCTCAACAGGGGCGTTAATCGGCCTTGTAAGTATGATATTGAAAGATGCTCTTGCCAGTCTTGCACCGTTCTGCGCCTTTATCAGATTCTGCTCTGAATTGGCCAGCTCTACCTCTGCCTTTAAAAAGTCATTTACCGGGATCATCCCCACATCATAAAAATTCTGGGCTACCTTAAGATGTTCTTTAAGTGACTCCACCGCGCTTTGAGCCACCAGAACCGCCTTGTCAGCCTTCAGGATATTGAAGTATGCATCCTTGGCCTTAAGGGCTATATCGAGCTTTTCTATTTCAAGCTCCATATTGCTCAGGTCTATCCCGAGCTTTGCCAGCTCATATGCGCTTGAAAGAGCAAACCCTGTAAAAATGGGCTGGGTTATTGTCCCCTGCCACTGGTAATTATTTTTTGTGCCAATTGGAACTGTCACACCAGGCCCAACCTCAAATTCATTGACCTCCCCTTCCCGCCTGTAACTGTATGTGGTGCTGAACCTGGGCAGAAGGTCTGCCCTTGCCTTTTTCTTGCCATACTGCGCCTCCTCTATGGCCTGCTCCTTTGTTTTTATTCCCCAGTTTTTGTCTATGGCCTCTTTAACGCTTTTCTCAAGGGTAAAGAGCTCTGTGTTCGCATCATCAGCGGAAACCGCAACCGTAAAAAAACCATATATAAATGGTATAAATAGTAATATTAAAATTCTCTTTATCTTTTCTGACATCACTTACCCCCATAATCTCTGTCTATGCATCATATTTATATCAAGAGTGACCTTTATAATTTTATATGAATGGAATAATGGTAATTCCATAAATCAGCATATCAAATATGTCAATGTCATTCATATCTTTCTGTCGTAAATGGTGAATAATAGAGGTAATTTGATTCTGCTGTTTGCTTGACTTAAAAAGAGAGAGAATTTACATTGAAGAAGATTTAAACAATATTCGCCATTAGAGGGGTTATTTATGGATAAAAGAATAATAAAACAGCTTATCCTGGTTTTAATCCTCCTTTTCATCTTTATATGGGTAAAGAGAGATGACCTCATTACATATGCCGGGGTTAGACCTGCGGCTGAAACCC
>CAZXUA010000006.1:8908-51998 GCA_964643755.1 uncultured Desulfatiglans sp.
AATGAGCGGTGACTGGAGTTCAGACGTGTGCTCTTCCGATCTCATATGCCGGGGTTAGACCTGCGGCTGAAACCCTTGATTTTAACGGGCAGTCCAGGGCATCTGAAAACCGCCCGATTATCCTGTCCAAAGACGAAGATATAAACATAAGGGTATTCGAAGAGTGTCATCCTGCGGTAGTAAACATCTCCACTGTTACCCTGAGCGTTAATTTCTGGCGTCAGGTCACACCAAGGGAGGGGCAGGGTTCAGGCTTTATAATAGACCGCAGGGGGTATATTCTAACAAATAACCATGTAATTGAAAATGCTCAGGAAATCAGGGTAACCCTTGCAAGCGGAGAAAAACTGCCTGCAGAACTGATAGGCCGTGACCCCTATTCTGATATTGCTGTTATTAAAATAGCGCCGGACAAGATAAATGTTGTGGTGCCTCTTGGTAATTCAGACAGTATTAAGGTGGGCCAGAAGGCAATAGCTATTGGTAACCCCTTCGGCCTGTCACACACCCTCACAACAGGGATCATAAGCGCCCTTGGAAGATCTATAGAAACAGCGGATGGAATCGAGATAGATGAGATTATTCAGACAGATGCAGCTATAAACCCGGGCAACTCAGGAGGTCCGCTGTTAAATTCCAGCGGCGAGGTTATAGGAATTAATACTGCCATATTCAGCCTGTCAGGGGGTAATCAGGGGATAGGGTTTGCCATACCCATTAACAGGGCAAAGGAGATTGCAAACAATATAATAACAACAGGCCGGGTTCCCCGCCCCTGGCTGGGCATTGAGAGTATCGCTATTGATGATGAACTCGCCTATGCCTTGGGATTTCCGGCAGATTACGGGCTGCTTATACAAAAGGTATTCCCGAACAGCCCTGCTGCTCTGGCAGGATTTCGTAGCGGAGACAGGTATGCAATAATTGGCGGCATGCAGTTGGTTATTGGCGGCGACCTGATTGTTTCAATAGATAATGAAAAGATTACCGATAACAGGAGACTTGTAAGCATCCTCAACCGAAAAAGGATCGGGCAGAAGATAACAGTGGAATTCTACAGGGGAAAGCGCTTTATGAAACAGGAGATAGTGCTCGCTGAAAGGAACAGGACAACCATTTAAATTCAGGAAAGATGGATACAAATGTTAAAAATCGATTTTGATCTCAGACAACTTGAAATCTTCTGCAGGGTGGTGGAACTTAAAAGTTTTTCAAGGGCAGCAGATGCCGTATTTCTCGCACAGGCATCTGTGAGCGAGAGGATTGCAAATCTTGAAAAATCAGTAGGCACAACACTGCTTGACCGTATGGGCAGGCAGATAGTACCTACAAAGGCGGGTGAACTTCTTTACAAACATGCGCTCCGCATCCTGGACATGAAAAATACAGCAAGGCTTGAGATAGAAAAATTTCTGGGTCTGAAACAGGGGGAGATACACCTTGGCGGGAGCACCATACCAGGGGAATATATACTCCCGCAGATGATAGGCAGTTTTTATGAACAATATCCATTTATATCTGTAATACTGACTGTTGCAGGAACCAGGGAGATCGAAGAGATGGTGTCTAATGGCGACCTGGAACTGGGGGTTGTTGGGGCAGATGATTTTAATAAAGGCATTGAAAGCCACAGGATCCTTAACGATGAGCTTGTGCTTGTTATTAATAAAAACCACAGGTGGGCATCGAAAAAAAGTATAACTGCCGATGAACTATGCCAGGAACCATTTATCCTGCGTGAAAACGGCTCAGGCACACTAAAGGTTATGGAACAATACTTTAAGAGCTGCCTGCATAAAGGCATTGATGACCTAAATGTGGTTGCAAGGCTCGGGACATCCACAGCCATAAAAGAGGTGATTAAGGTGAATTTTGGCATTTCCATATTATCTTCACGTGCAATAGAGACAGAGGTTGCTGCAGGGATACTGAAGATTGTAAAGATAAAGGATATGCCTCCAATGTCCAGACCATTCTACCTTATAAGAGATAAAAGGAGGGTGGCTTCCCCCCTTTGTCAGTCAATGATAGATTTTCTTGTAAGGGCATGATTTTAAAGCCTTCTGAGGCCATTTTATGCCTGTAGAAAATATAATAAAAAAGA
This sequence comes from uncultured Desulfatiglans sp., assembly GCA_964643755.1. GTDB lineage: Bacteria > Desulfobacterota > DSM-4660 > Desulfatiglandales > HGW-15 > JAAZBV01. Next base: position 11,013 of record CAZXUA010000006.1, read on the forward strand.
TATTGGCCGAGAATGTTGAAATCCTCCCTGACCAGGCAGGCCGTGACAGGCATGTTATCAGGGAAGGAAAAGCGCATGACATTTCCCAAAAATATAATATGACTCTTCATGATGTCTACCTTGCCGCGCTTGAACTGAAGATCATGCCATGCCGCTACATAAGAAACATGGATTCAATTTCTATAGAGGATCAACTCACCCTTGCCAGGTCAAGGGCATGCATAATCGGCTCAGGCGGTCTGGGCGGGCAGATAATCCTGCTGCTTGCAAGGCTTGGGATCGGCAGTATGACGATAGTTGATTGCGATAAATTTGATGAAACAAACCTTAACCGTCAGATGTTAAGCAGCATTGCTGCCATTGGAAGACAGAAAGCCGATGTGGCCAGGGAAGAGGTGCTGAAAATAAACCCTGCGGTAGATGTGGCAGCATATAACCAGCGTCTGGAGGGCCATAACGCTGAGGAGATATTTGCTGATTCACAGGTTATTATCGATGCGCTGGATAATATCCCTGACAGGTTTATAATTGAGACTACCGCTAAAAGGATGGGGATACCCCTTGTTCACGGGGCAGTGGCCGGTTTTAATGGCCAGATCATGACGGTCTTGCCTGATGATAACGGTTTGGAAAATATCTATGATAAAAACAGAGGGCCAATATCCCCTGAAAAAGATCCGGCATTAAAGCTGGGGGTGCCCGCTGTAACACCAGCAATAATAGCCTCTTTCCAGGTAATGGAGGCAATCAAGATATTGCTTGATAAAAAAGAGCAGCCAAGAAACACCATGCTCTACATTGATGCCTTAAAAGCTGAAGCCAGAAGGCTTATTTTCAAGAAGGGATAAGAATATTCACCACAGAGCCACAGAGTTAACAGAGGGTTTTTATTTTAAATTCTTCCCAGTCTCCTCTGTGCCTCTGTGGTGAAATCTGTTTTGGTTTTTCCATGACTGGCGTTGCATATCGGTATTTCCTGTCACATCGCCATTAATTATCGTCTTTTCCAGTTTGACTTAATCCCCCCTCAAAGAGATTATCCCTTAATAAAATATTCAGGCGGACAAATACTATGAAAGAGTTAGATTGCAGAGGGCTTGCATGCCCAGCCCCGGTGCTTAAAACAAAGGAGGCCTTAGAAAAGGAGGCTTTAACCGAAATTACGGTTATTGTGGATAATGAAGCGGCCAAACAGAATGTATCGCGCTTCCTTAAGACCAAAAATTTTTCACCCTCTGTACGCGAAGAGGGGGGCGCCTTTTATATTTCAGGCTCAATGGACAAAGAGTCAGTAAAGCATGAAGATGTTGCCCCAAAAAAGGAGACAGGCGCCCAAAAGATATTTATGATGATAACCTCCAACTCCATGGGACATGGTGATGATGAACTCGGTAAAAGGCTCATGGTAAATTTTATCAAGACCGCAAAAGAGATGGATGATCTGTGGCAGATAGTCTTCATGAATGGCGGCGTCAAACTCACCCTTGAGAACTCTGATGCCTATAATGACCTTATTGCCCTTGAAAAAAATGGCACACGCATTCTTTCCTGCGGGACATGTCTTTCGCACTTTAACCTGCTTGATAAAAAAAGGGCTGGTGAGACCACCAATATGCTCGATATCATAACCTCTATGCAGGTGGCGGATAAGGTGATAACCGTGTAGGAAGCTCAAGGCTGAAAGCTGAAAGTATTTTTTATTTGAGCTTTGACCTTTCAGCTTCGAGCCAATGATAAGTCATATCCATTGACATAAAACCCCATATTCCCTATAATCCCCTAAATTTTATATCAAATCCCGGAGGAGAAATGGCAAATAAAACAGACTACAAAGAGGAATTAGACAGGGCGGTGGCGGTATTTGACACCAACATGGGCACATTTGAGATCGAACTATTCATTAAGGAATGCCCTGAAACCGTATGGAATTTCATCAACCTTGCCGAAGGAAGGCAGGAGACCTCACGCAAGGGCAACTTCTATGACAAACTCACATTCCACAGGGTTATTGATGAATTCATGATCCAGGGCGGATGCCCCATTGGTAACGGCACCGGCGGGCCGGGATATACATTCAAGGACGAATTCAACCCCTCTTTAAAACATGACAGCGCTGGCATACTTTCCATGGCAAACGCTGGCCCTAACACAAACGGAAGCCAGTTTTTTATAACCCTTGAGGCAACACCTCACCTTGATAACCGCCATACGGTTTTTGGAAAGGTAATAAAGGGGATGGATGTTGTACAGAAAATAGGCAAGGTGGAAACAGGGCAGAATGACAGGCCAAGAAAAGCGGTAATTATCAATACCGTAACAATAGAACGTAACCCGCAGGCATAACAGCAGCACTGCTCAATATAAATAAAGAGGGCAGAAATCAGAAATGGTTTTGGTTTCTCCCTCTTTTCTTTTCATTCTTCCTGTTCCTGCAGGCTGCTTCTTATTCAGAGGATATCAATAAGATGGCACTTGATTATACAACCCTGGATATGCTGAGGCAGAACCATCCGGCGTGGAGACTGCTGCGCGCCAATCATGCCCCCCTTATTGCCAGCTTTCTTTACAGGGTTTTTATTCTGCCCAATTTGCGAAACCTTTCAGAGGCTGATCTGGTGGAGGCGCTGGAGGATGAACTCTTTGCCTTGCGGGAGCAGTTTGGGCAGGATGCCTTTCCCGGAACGGCCCAGGGCTATCTGAATGAGTGGGCGGATAATGACAGGGGGTGGCTGCGCAAGTTCTATCCAACAGGCATTGATGAACCCCATTTTGATCTGACACCTGCCACAGAAAAGGCGCTCTCCTGGCTTGAAAAGCTCACGGAACGCTCCTTTGTAGGCACAGAATCACGGCTCCTTACCCTGTTTGAACTCCTGCGCCAGATGAGCGAGGGAAGTGAGACAGACCCTGAGACGCGTATCGTTGAATTACAAAAACGGCGCAAGGATATAGATGATGAAATTTCACGGATCATTGCAGGCGATATCCCGCTCCTGGATGACACCGCCCTTAAGGAGCGCTTTCAGCAGTTTATCCAGATGGCAAGAGAGTTGCTGGCAGATTTCCGCGAGGTTGAAAACAATTTCAGGAATCTTGACCGCAGGGTGCGTGAAAGGATTGCCCTCTGGGAGGGGGCAAAGGGTGAACTTTTACAGGAGATAATGGGGGAAAGGGATGCCATTTCAGATTCGGATCAGGGAAAAAGTTTTCAGGCATTCTGGGATTTTCTCATGTCACAAACAAGACAGGAAGAGCTGAGCCGCCTGCTGGAACAGGTGCTTTCACTCGCCCCTATAAAGGCCATGAGGCCTGATGCACGCCTGCATCGCATACATTATGACTGGCTTGAGGCAGGTGAACACACTCAGCGGACAGTTGCAAGGCTATCTGAGCAGTTGCGCAGGTTTCTTGATGATAAGGCATGGCTTGAAAACCGCCGCATTATGGATATACTTCACAGTATTGAAACCCATGCCCTGGCTCTGCGCGCAGATATCCCTTCTGGCCATTTCATATCTCTTCCCGGGACATTTGCGGACATTGATCTGCCGCTTGAAAGGCCGCTTTACAGGGAGCCTTTTAAGCCCATTATTGATGACCTTATCATGGATGATGGAGATGCGGATGTGGATACAACAGCACTTTACTCCCAGATAATGGTTGACCGGGCAGAACTCAGGGAAAACATACGAAAGGAGCTTCAAGGCCGCACCCAGATAACCCTTGCCGAGGTGGTCACTCTTCACCCCCTCAGATACGGGCTTACCGAGCTGATTGCATATCTTGAGATCGCCGGGGAATGGGCTGAAACGGCTGTGGATGATGATATCCATGAAAAGGTGAGCTGGCAATCGGGCGAGGGCATTACCCGTCAGGCAACCTTGCCGCGTATTATTCTGTTAAGGAGTTAAAAAATGAATCTGATGGAAAATGATATTAACCCTTTAAATAATCAGAACAATGAGATCTCTTCTGCTGTTATTCATCTTTTAAAGGGTGTGGTTTATCAGGAGGAAAACCCCGGGATATGGAGCAGGCTATTAAGCAAACAGACAGGGATAAGGGATTATGTATCGGTTATAGGGCTGGAGCTGATACTCGATGAATCAGAGGGGTATGCCTTTTTACGCTCTGCTCAAGGGATTAACGATGAGACAGCAGAATCTGTACCCCGCCTTATTGCACGCAGGCAGCTCTCTTATCCGGTCAGTTTAATGCTTGCCCTTCTTAGAAAAAAACTGGCTGAGCTGGATGCAGGCGGTAACGATACAAGGCTTATCCTTTCCCGCGATGAGGCGTCTGAATTAATAAGGATATTTTTGCCCGCAGGCAGCAATGAGGCAAAGCTTATTGATCAGATCGACTCCACATTAAACAAGATTGCTGAACTGGGGTTCATAAGGCGCTTAAGGGGAGAGGGTCAGATGATTGAGGTGCGGCGCATTATCAAGGCCTTTGTTGATGCACAGTGGCTGGCTGACTTTGATAAGCGTCTTAACGAATACAGGCAGCATCAAACAGAAGAGAGGGAGAATATCAATGACTGAACAGCTTGGCCTGGAATTTATTTCAGATGATCGTCTGGCCGGGTTTCGTTTGATAAGGCTTGAGGTTTTAAACTGGGGGACATTTGACGGGAGGGTGTGGACACTCAGGCTGGGGGGCAGAAATGTGCTTCTTACAGGTGATATAGGTTCCGGCAAATCAACCCTGGTGGATGCACTTACTACCCTTCTGGTGCCGCCTAATCATATTGCCTATAACAAGGCAGCGGGGGCTGATATTCGTGAAAGGACATTAAGGTCATATGTCCTTGGCTATTACAAATCTGAAAGGCAGGAGATGCTGAACAGCACGAAACCTGTCTCCCTCAGGGATTTCAACAGCTATTCGGTCATACTTGGCGTCTTTCACAATGAAGGGTACAACAAAACATGCACCCTTGCTCAGGTTTTCTGGATGAAAGAATCTAAAACACAGCCTGCCAGGCTCTATGCTGCCTGTGAACGTGACATCTCTATTGCATCAGACTTTTCCGGCTTCGGTAAAGAGATAGCAGGGCTTCGTAAAAAACTGCGCTCAAACAATGTGGAGATATTTGAAAGCTACCCCCCATACGGCGCATGGTTTCGCAGGCGTTTCGGAATCGATAATGAACAGGCACTTGATCTTTTTCACCAGACCGTCTCGCTTAAATCTGTTGGAAACCTTACTGACTTTGTAAGGAGCCACATGCTTGAACCCTTTGATGTCGAGCCCCGTATTACAGCACTTATTAAACATTTTGAGGACCTCAGCCGCGCTCATGAGGCGGTGCTCAAGGCCAGACAGCAGCTTGAAATGCTCGCGCCTCTTGTTGCCGACTTTGATGCCCTCAAGGGGTTGCAGCTTTCCGTTGAACAGCTAAGGTCATGCAGGGATGCGCTTCGGCCCTGGTTTGCCTCTCTGAAGGTTGATCTTCTGGATAAACGTATTTTATCCCTGAACGATGAGTTGAGGCATCATCAGGCAGCTATTGAACGTATGGAAGAGCTGCGCCGATCTCAGCAGGAAAAGGAGCGTGACCTCCGAAGAAACATTGCGGAAAATGGGGGTGACCGCATAGAAAGCATTGTTTCTGAGATAAAAAACAGGCAGGAGGAGCTTGAAAGAAGAAGGCAAAGGGCCAGGAGATATAATGAACTTGTCTGTGCGTTGGGTGAACACCTGGCAACAGGAGAGGAAGGATTTATAACACAGAGAACCCGCAATGCAGCGCTTTATGGGGAGGCGCTTGAGAGCGAAAATTTACTGCAAAATGAGATAACAGAAAAGGGGGTAGCCATCTCTCATGAGCGCGCCAGGTATGATGAATTAAAAACAGAGATAATGGGGCTAAAGGCAAGGCGCAGCAATATTGATGAGAAACAGGTTTCTATCAGACACTATATCAGTAAAACGCTCAACATATCAGAAGAGGAGATGCCATACACAGGTGAACTTATCCAGGTACGCGAGGATGAACAAGACTGGGAAGGGGCGATTGAAAGGGTGCTGCGCGGTTTCGGCCTCTCTCTCCTTGTTCCTGACAGGCATTATGCTGCGGTTGCGGAGTTTGTTGACAAGACACATCTAAAAGGGAAGCTGGTATATTTCAGGGTGCGTGAAACCGGGCCAAGGGAGCTGCCAGCGCTTCATCCTGATTCACTGGTAAGAAAAATTCAGATCAGGCCTGATTCACCCTTTTACGGCTGGATAGAGGGGGAATTATCAAGGCGGTTTGATCTGGCCTGCTGCAAAACACAGGAGCAGTTCCGCCGTGAATCAAGGGCCATTACCCCTTCCGGGCAGATAAAGATTCAGGGAGAGCGGCATGAAAAGGATGATCGGCACAGGCTTGATGACAGGACTCAATATGTATTGGGCTGGAGCAATGCCCAGAAGATAGCAGCCCTTGAAGAGAGGCAAACGCTTCATGAGAAAAATATCTCAGTGCTTGCAGGAGAAATCAGCAGGATACAGAAAAGGCAGGCAGGCTTGAGAGAGAGGCTTGAAAAGCTCTCAAAGCTGGATGAATATACCGACTTTCGTGATATAGACTGGAATCCCCTGGCCATTCAAATTGCAAAACTTGAGGAAGAAAAAAGGGGTCTTGAAACAGCATCTGACATTTTAAAGACACTGGGGCAGCAGCTTTCTACCCTTGAAGGGGAAATAAAAGAGACTGAAAAGCAGCTCGATGAAAGGAAAGACAGCCGCTCGAAAACCGAACAGAAAATTGTCATCGCAAATGATCTCAGGGCGCAGGCTCAATCGCTTCTGGTTGATATATCTGAAGGGGTGAAAACCCTTTATAACCATCTGGAGAGGATGCGGGAAGAGGCATCAGGCAGTCAACTGCTCACAGTGGAATCATGCGACAATCGTGAACGTGATATGAGGGAATGGCTTCAGGGGAAAATAGACGGGGAGGACAGGAAAATCGCCAGACTGGGTGAAAGAATCACCAGGGAGATGACAGAATACAGAAAGGAGTGGCCCCTTGAGACAAGGGAGGTGGATATAAGCCTGAATGCCGGAGATGAATACAGGGCAATGCTTGATAAGTTAAAGGCTGATGATCTGCCACGTTTTGAAGAGCGGTTCAAAGAGCTTCTTAATGTTAATACTATCCGGGAGGTGGCAAATTTTCAGTCACAGATCAATCGTGAAAGAGAGACCATTAAAGACCGCATTGCCCAGATAAACCGCTCTCTTACTGAAATTGACTATAATCAGGGGAGGTATATCACCCTTGAAGCACAGATGAACCTTGATGTGGATATAAGAGAATTTCAGAAGGAGCTGCGCGCCTGCACTGAAGGCGCCCTGACTGGTTCCTTCGATACCCAGTATTCGGAGGCAAAGTTTCTGCAGGTAAAAAGGATCATAGAGAGATTCAGGGGGCGTGAAGAGCATTCGGATATGGATCGCAGATGGACTGCAAAGGTTACAGATGTCCGCAACTGGTTTGTCTTTGCCGCAAGTGAACGATGGCGCGAGGATGACACTGAATATGAACACTATGCGGATTCAGGAGGAAAATCTGGAGGGCAGAAGGAGAAACTCGCATATACTGTGCTGGCCGCAAGCCTGGCTTATCAGTTTGGCCTGGAATGGGGGGCAGTGCGTTCCCGCTCTTTCCGCTTTGTGGTGATAGATGAGGCATTTGGGCGAGGTTCAGATGAATCGGCAAATTATGGTTTAAGGCTTTTTGAGCAGCTCAATCTTCAGCTACTTATTGTAACACCATTGCAGAAGATACATATTATAGAGCCCTTTGTATCCGGGGTAGGATTTGTGCACAGTAATGATGGACGCAACTCGGTGCTGCGGAACCTTACAATAGAGGAGTACCGCGCTGAAAAGCAGAGGATGTCAGTATGAAATGGAGCACTGTTACTGATATAAGGGCGCAGATAGACAGACTCTGGAACAGAGGCCTTTTGCTTGCAAGTTTATGCGAAGGGAAGGATATCTTTCCCATGCGACTTACCTTGAAGGGGCCGGACTCAAAGGAATTGAGCGAGCAATTTTCCGAGGTGCAGAACTGGATAACCCGGCTAACTGAATCGGCAAATTTTTACAGGATAGAATGGAAAAGGATCAACCACCGAATAGTTGGAACAAATGAAATCCCTTCAGCCGTATGGATTGAGACCCTTGATGACGCACTCAGGCTTACAGGCAGGAGGGATGCTGCTGATAAATTTATAGAACTGGTTAAGATTACAGGAGAGAAACAACCGAAACTTTTAGCCTGGCTCGCCAAAAGGCCCCTGCATGCCCTGGAGATCGCTGAAGAGTGGCCCCGGCTTCTGCTTATTGTTGACTGGCTGATCAGGCATAACCGTCCTGGGATTTATCTGAGGCAGATTGATCTGCCAGGCATTCACACCAAGTTTATTGAGGGGTACAGGAATGTCCTCATTGAACTGCTTGATATTGTTCTTCCCAAAGCTGCAATAGATGATGGTGGCAGGGGCATAACAGGGTTCTGCAGGCGTTACGGGTTTCTGGATAAGCCCTTGCGTGTGCGCTTCAGGGTGCTTGACCCGAATATCAGGCTCCTTTCAACCGCTTCTGGTCAGGATATAACTGTCACGGAAGAGATGTTCTCCTCCCTTCAACTTGCTGTTTCAAAAGTTTTTATTACTGAAAATGAGATCAACTTTCTGGCCTTTCCGATAGTATCTGATGCCATACTCATATTTGGCGCAGGTTATGGATTCAGTAATCTCTCCTCTGCACAATGGATGCAAAGCAAAAGGATCTATTACTGGGGTGATATTGATACGCACGGCTTTGCAATCCTCAACCAGTTGCGCGGGATTCTGCCGGATGCAAGATCCTTTCTGATGGATATTGAGACGCTCCTCGGCCACAGGGAGCTGTGGGGGTTTGAAGCGCATCAGGAAAAGGCAAATCTTGCGAGGCTTACACCTGAAGAGGCAAAGCTCTATGATCAACTGCAAAATAATTACTGGGGAGAAAATATCAGACTTGAGCAGGAGAGAGTGGGGTTCAAATTTCTTATTGATGTTTTAGAGAAATTATAACTTATAAAAGGAGGAGACCAGATGAAATACAATTTTAAAAATCTGGTGTTTGAGGGCGGCGGTGTAAAGGGCATCGCCTATGTGGGTGCACTTGATGTTTTGGAGGGTAAAGGGATACTGAATGATATTGAGAGGGTTGGAGGGACCTCCGCAGGGGCCATAAATGCCATCCTTGTCGGGCTTAATTTCAGCCAGAAGGAGACAAAGGAGGTGCTCTGGTCTCTCGATTTTAAAAAGCTGATGGATGATTCATGGGGCGTGATAAGGGATACAAAGAGATTATTAGAGGAATACGGGTGGTATAAGGGTGATTTTTTCAGGGACTGGATAGGTAAGCAGATAAAAAGAAAGACAGGCAACAGCGAGAGCACCTTTGGGGATATTGAGGCAATGAAGGAGAAAAGAAAATTCAGGTCTCTCTATTTTATGGGGACTAACCTCTCAACAGGCTTTTCAGAGGTCTTCTCACCGGAGCATACCCCAAGGATGTGCATAGCCGATGCTGTCCGCATCTCCATGTCCATACCTCTATTCTTTGCAGCAAAGAGGAGTGTACGGGGCGATATATATGTGGATGGAGGGGTTCTTGATAATTACCCGGTTAAATTATTTGACAGGGAAAAATATGTGAGCGGTGACGGAGGCGTTGAGACAAAGTATTATGAGAAGATAAATAAAAAGGTAAAAAGGATGAGCCGCCCCGTTTCAAGATATCTCTACAATAAGCAGACCCTTGGGTTCAGGCTTGACACAAAGGAGGAGATAGCGCTTTTCCGCGACCATGCAGAACCTGTAACAAAAAAGATTGATAACTTCATGGATTATACATGGGGGCTTATAAACACAATCCTGAATGGGCAGCAGAGTATCCATCTTCACAGCGATGACTGGGCCAGAACCATATATATAGACACTCTCGGTGTAAACACCACTGATTTCAACCTTAAAGATGAAAAAAAACAGGCGCTCGTAAAATCAGGGGCCACAGGCACAGAGGAATACTTTAAATGGTTTGATAACGCTGTCGATGCACCAAATAAATAACTATAAATTTATTAACCACGAAACACACTAAATAGACGAAAGGGTTTTTGAAATTCAGTAGATGCCGCCCATGTCCGCTCTCCATAGTCACGGAGCATGGGCAGAGGCATTACAGGGCAGAGTTTGCAGCCTTTATCTTTTAATCGTTAAAAAAAGATTGCCGCCAGATTATTTTTTAAAATTCCCCGGCCATACCACCTTCTTTTTATATAAATCCTCAACAGAATAATAGCCTCCAAGCATTTCTCCATACTCCTGTTTCTTAGCCTCTTTTATGGATCTTACAGCCTCATCAATGGTTTGCTCTACTGCGCCTGAATATTTACAGCCCTGCTTTGTTGACGCCTCAATTGAGACACTTGCAGTGCCGCCAAATCCATTCTTAAAATCCTGTTTCACACCTGCTGAAAAATTGGAGTCCCTGACCTCTCCGCCAGGGCCAAATGTGAGTTGACCCCCTACTGATAATGAGGTGTTATTTGCCGATACCCTTAACCCTGTTGCAGCAGTAACAGAGTAGTCCTGTACAACACCCTGGCCATCCATGGTAACAGATGAGCTCAGGTCAAAATATGCGCCCGCCTGTACCCCGCCCTGCTTGGCACCAAGCGTAAGCTTTATGCCCTGACCATATGTGCCTGTGCCTGTAAACTCGCTTACTGACTGTGATAAAAAGATCTCAGGTGAACCGGGTATGGGGAGTTTCATATTGAACTTTACTGTAGTTCGCGCAGGCGACATGCGCCCCTTGAAAAAGAAATAGTCGAAGTCAAAACCATATCCATCTATCTTTTTGAATAGCGGTGTAGATTCAGGTATCTCTCCAGAGTCAAATGCCTTTTTGGCCGCCTTATTAGACTGTATCCGGTCATTTTCCTCTTTCCTCCGCTCCTCTGCCTCCATCTCCCTCTGTTGAAGCAGGGATGCGATGTCACAATCGCAGTCCCACTCATCGTGATACTCAAATGAGCTGTGCGCTGCGCCCACCATGCTCAGTGAATAGACCATAGCGGAATATATGGACTGGCGTAGCTCTGTATCCTTCTGTATGCGCACCTCAGGGTCGCTTATAAGGGCAACATGCCTGATAACATCATAATAGTATGCCTCTATGGTTGGCTTTATCTTCTGCGTGTAGGTGGTGGCAGTTAGGTTTGCCGCTGACCCGAACGCGACCTCTGCTGCATTGTTGCATGAGTTGAAATAGGCAACATGGATATTATGCTCCCTCAGCTTCCACTCTGCGCTGTAAGCTTTTGCCCCTGCCGCCTTTTTCTGCGCATTAAACTGTTCAAGCTGCTTTTCCTTAACTGCCTTTGCCTCTGTGATCTTTTTCCGGTACTGCTCCAGTATCTCATTAAGTGCGCGGTGGAGACGCCGGTTTATCGAGTGAAGATATCCCCTGTAGAGATTGCTCTTTCTGTTATGGACTGCAAAGTTGTGCTTCTGGATGATCACATTCATGGGGTCGGCATAATCATATGGATCAATCTGAAGGATCGCTATAGATGGATCATACTGGGAGACCAGATCCGCAAGGCCGCTCGCATCACCCTTTTTCATATCAGCCTTGGCTCTCTGCCCCTCTCTTTTCCAGTCATCCATCTTTTCCTTGATCGCTGACTTATCCACCTTTACCTTTGGTTTCTTCTTCATGTTTCTGTATTTTTCAGGATTCCTTACAACATCATTAAGGTCAACATTCATGTCAGCATCAATTCCAAGGCGTTCAAGCATCTTCATCTGATCCTGACCCAGCGAGGCAAAGGAGGAGATGGAGTAACGCTGGAGCATATCTGCGAAATCCTTGACAGCGCTTTCTCCCTGTGGGCTGTTTATGGCCTTGAGTGATGCATACTGTGTAAGCTTCTTTATAGATGGGGCCTTGAAACTCCCCTGCGGGGGCAGGTGTTCAACAAACCGGCGCATTTCAATGGCCTTTTCCTCATCTATCTGTGCCATGAAATCAGCAGCAGTGACGATCGGCTCTGAGGTAATGGTCTTTATGTTTTCCTTGTACAGCTCTTCAGGGGAATCAATGGGCAGGTCCTTTGTCTTTTCAAGCGCCTTTGATGCCTTTTTTGCCACCATCAGGGTCTGTGGCCTGTCCAGGTTTTCATCATCCAGTATGGCCCTTGCCTTGTCAGGTTTATTTATGGAATGAAAATAGGCGGCCATGCCAATCGCCGCATCCCATGAATAGGGGCTCTGTTTGCGTGCTGCCTGCATTAAAGAGCGCGCCTCATCCAACTTGTTCATATCTATGTAGAGGTTTCCAAGATTAATAAGGGATACAAGACTTTCATCAGTATAGGTGTTTTTATCCATTGAAAGAGATAAAGCATATAGATATATGGCCTCGGCGCTTTTGTTAAAGGGCTCCAGGTTTTTTGCCTTTGTTTTATCAGGGTAAAGCCTCTTTCCGGCGATTGCTATGGCTGCGGCAAGATTGTTTGCGCTGGTAATGCTTTTGGGGTCAAGGGAAAAAACCGCTGTGGCGTAAGCCATTATAAAATAGGGCTTATTAAAATAATTGGTTACAGAGCTTACTGAAAATGAATAGTTTTTTGCCATCGTCGGGTTAGGCTTCTCGCCGTTGAATACAGGTGTCCATGTTACTGCACGGGAATATTCGGAAAGATCTTCAGCTTTAAGGTTCTTTTGGGAAAAGACACTATATTCGGCAGCGAGCTTCAGGATAGCCGCCTGATCAGGGGCATCCTCCTTTTTGGAAAGCTTTACAGGAAGAGATTCCAGCTCTGCATTTACTGCCCTCAAAGCGCGTGCCTTTTCTTCAGGTGTGCGGAACTCCACATCAGAGAGTGATCCGCCCCCTGTAACAGGTGCCTCTTTATACTCAGGCTCCTGCGACATAAGCATGGAGAAGAGGCTAGAAACAGCGCTTAACCCATCAGCGCCACCGCCTGCGCCAGCCTTAATTGCAACATCTTCCGGCACAAGCTCTTTGAACTGTTTTTCAAACTCCTTTTCTGCCTCCTTTGCCCTGGCCTCATTTTTTGCTGCTGTCTGGTTTGATTCAGCTTTAGATACCGGGAGCATACCCATGCACTCCATCCATCTTTTTCGAGCATCCTCAGACTTATCTGACAGCGCCTTCATCCTCTGCCCGAAAGCCTCCCCTTCAGCCTCAGACATTATGGTTTTTCCTTCAAGCTCCTTTCTCATCTCACCCATCTGTTCCAGGAAAGAGGCCATTTCATTACCGTACTTCTCACACTCCTGAGCGCTAAGTTCATAAAAAGGCAGGAATCCTGTAAACAATAACACTATTAAAATCTTCCACTTGCTCATTTTAAATCTCCATGTATTTAGTGGGGTCAGGTATGCCTGCCTCTTTAAAACCCCTTTTTCTTAATATGCAGCTGTCGCATTGCCCGCATGCAAGGCCATCCTTTGACGGGTCATAGCAACTGTGGGTAATGGAGTAATCCACACCCAGCTCATTCCCACGCTTAATAATTTCCGCCTTTGTCATATTAATAAGAGGTGTGTGTATTTTAAGTATTGTTTTCTTTTCGACCCCTGCCTTTGTGGCGAGGTTGGCCATTCTTTCAAATGCCTCTATATATTCGGGTCGGCAGTCAGGGTAACCGCTGTAGTCAACTGCGTTTACGCCGATAAAGATATCACCGCTTTCAATAACCTCGGCAAGGGCAAGGGCATAGGATAAAAAGATGGTGTTCCTGGCAGGGACATAGGTGATAGGGATATCCTTAGCCATATCCGCCTCTGCCCTGCCTTTGGGCACATCAATATCAGCGGTGAGGGATGAGCCTCCTATTGCACGCAGATCAATGTTGATTACCTTGTGATCCTTCACCCTAAATAACTCGGAAACCCTGCGTGCAGATTCCAGCTCAAATATGTGGCGCTGGCCGTAATTAAAGGAGATGCTGTATATGGAAAACCCCTCACTTATGGCAATCGCCATTACGGTCGTTGAATCAAGACCGCCGCTTGATAATACGACGGCCTTTTTCATGTCTGTCATACCTGTGATCCCCTTTATTATTGCATCGTTTCATGAACCAGATGACACATCAGCTTCATCGTAATAGTAAACCACGGAGGACACGGCGAGTTTTCTTTTTAATTCCGCACTCTCTGTGATTAAAAAACCAGCTATAATTTACACCAGTGTATACTTTGTGAGTATCATAATATGAATGAAAATCAAATGGACAAAAAACGGGCTTTTCATAAAAATTTATAAGTACAATGATTAGGCAAATAAGACTTAAAAAATACCGGTCACCACGGAGAACACGGAAGGCACGGAAAAAACTTAAAAGAAAAGTCTCCCTGGCCAGCCATAGCCTTGGCGGCGGCAGCCGTGACCTTCGTGTCCGTGTATGATTGAAGTGACAGACTAAAATTGAACCGCAAAGAGGCTAAGGAGACTAAGAAAAACAGAAAGCCATTTTTTTAATATGATAAAAAGTCTTTCTCCATGACCACCGTGTCCTCCGTGGTTAAAAAAATATAAAGTATTGCATTTAATATATGTACATTTAGCAAATAATAATGGATTTTAAAAATCCTGTTCAAATTCTGGATTTCACTGCCCCATTGAGGGCAGACACGCTGGTGCCCCTACACATACTGCGTAACCTTTCTCTTGAGCGTCACCTCTTTCTTAACAATGGATGGGTGGAGAGGCGGCTTTGCAAGGAGTATGCAGACAAATGCTATGGCCATTATCAGCACAGATACCTGGAACATCGGGACATAACTCCCCATGATATCCCTCACATGGCCTGCTATGGGGGCTGACACCCCGCCTATAATGGTGTTAAACGGGGTTATACAGCCCATGATCTTTGGGTATTCGGATGTGCCATAATACCTTGGAATGAGATTCACTAGCGCAAGGCAGTTCACCCCGAAGCCAATGCCGAACAGCACCGAATATATCAGGACAGTCGTAAATGATGATGCACAGGGCGCAATGATCAGCCCTGCTATAAGCGCGGTGATTGAGCCAAGCGTGATATACTGCATACTGATCCTTACAGCCAATATGCCTGCTGTGATCTGGGCGATTGTCATGGCGGTTGACATGACCCCTATTGATATCCCTGACAGGCCTGATGAGATGCCTATATCAAACATGTAGGTCACCTGGTGGGTCACAAACCAGTTCATTATCATATATTGGAATGTATAAAAGCCTACCAGAAGCCAGAGTGTCTTTGTCCTGAATGCCTCCTTTACAGTAAAGTCCACAGGGGTTAAATAGGTCTTACCTCTTTTAGCGCTATTTCGTGACAGATCAGTGTTACTGCTTCGGGGGCCATCCGGCACCTGCCCCAGGTCATGGGGCCTGTTTTTTACAAAAAGTGCAGGGAGTATAACGCAGAAGAGCATTACCATAGCCGCCATAAAGAGGATGGTATGCCTCCACCCGATGCTGTTTATCAGATAAAGAATAAGGGGCGCAATGATTATCCCTGTAACCCCTGTGGCAGCCGTAGCAATCCCCACCGCAATGGAGAGCTTTTTCTTGAACCAGTTGTTTATTATGGTATTCATGGCAAGCACGCCGCCAAGGCTGAAGCCGGTCCCGATCATAAGCCCATAGCCGATATAGAGCTGCCACACCTTTGTGTAAAATGCAAGCAGCAGGAGGCCGCACACATTTATAATGTTGCCTATGATTATCGCCTTTTTCCCACCAAACCTCATTATAAAGAGGCCAACCAGAGGGGCAACAACCCCAATCAGTATCATATTGGCAGACTGTGCGCCGGATACTATCCCCCTGCTCCAGGCAAAATCATTCACCCAGAATGGCAGGTAGATGCCAAAGGTGATCAGGAGCGAGCCTGAAACCATGTTAAATAGAAACAGCACGCAAAGGTTTATCCAGCCGTAAAAACCCTCGCTGCTCATCGATTTTATCTTCATTTTTTAAGATCCCCCTTATAAAGCCCCCGGGCGATCGCGTACATTATAGCGATTCATCAACTATAATAAGATGAATGCGTTACTGTTTTTCAGGATTAATCATCCCCTGCACCTTTTAACCTTTTCAAGGTTAAGGGCATGATCACACCAATCTTCAAAAGGATGAATCAGCTCATCCTGTTAAATATGGTTCTATTTAGTATCCACCCCAAAATAGACAAATTCTGGATGGACACTATTTAGCGGGATTATGGTTTCGGGCCAATAAAAGAGTGTATCCTGAAAAACAGATGCACAGATGGATAGTTAAATATGCAATTTAAACTAATTCTATATAATATAAGCCAACTTCAGTTAAAACTTAAAAATCTGCTATCCACAAGATCACCTGGAGAGCATAAAAACTTAAGATATAAATAATTCATTTAAAAATATTTAAGTATATAAAAAATATATAATATTAATAATTGGTAAAAATAAATTAAAAATACACTTTAAGATTAATTCATATGCTTCAATAATATTTTAGACAGAATCTGAATCTGATAATAATCAAATCTGCATCTTTTCCGAAAATAAATCCCAAAAATCTTTTGCGGCTTTATAGGCCAATGGAGGGATATTGTCAATCATTCAATGAACCAAAAAATCCGCAATCTTGAATATGCAAGTTAATTGACTCAAACCTCTTATCCATGTATAAATCCCCTCTGATTGCAGCAAATAAAGGCATGGCCTTTGCCATGTAATTCAATTGAAAGAGAGAACTTGAATATGGATAATTTTCTGGAAAAAGGGCCTAAAAACCCAATAAAGATACAGGACAACACATTTAGAGACGGGCACCAGTCACTTCTTGCAACCAGGATGAGGACAGAGGACATGCTCCCAATAGCCGAAAGGATGGATCAGGTAGGCTTCTGGGCAATGGAGGTTTGGGGCGGCGCCACATTTGATACCATGCACCGCTTCCTTGGTGAAGACCCCTTTGAGCGGCTTAAGACACTCAAAAAGTATATCAAAAAGACCCCCTTTTCCATGCTTCTAAGGGGACAGAATCTGGTCGGCTACAGAAACTACGCTGATGATGTGGCAAGGCTCTTTGTGGACAAGGCAAGCGAGGCAGGTATGGATGTCTTCAGGGTCTTTGATGCCCTGAATGACTTCAGGAATTTTGAAACGGTGGTTGAAAGGATCAAGGCAAACGGCAAGCACTTTCAGGGCACCATCTGCTATAGCCTTACTGAAAGACGCATGGGAGGCGAGGTGTTCACCCTTGAGTACTATCTTGCCAAGGCAAAGGAGCTCCAGGCAATGGGGGCTGATACCCTATGCTTCAAGGATATGGCAGGCATCATGTCGCCATTTGATATAGCAAAGCTGGTTACAGAACTTAAAAAGGTTATAACCATCCCGATCCACCTCCATACCCATTACACAAGCGGCATGGCCTCAATGGTCTATCTTGAGGCGATAAAGGCGGGTGTTGATATTATAGATACATGCCTTGCCCCCTTTGCATTAAGGACATCCCAGCCTGCTGTGGAGCCGATAGTTGCGACTCTGACCGGCACAACAAGGGACCCCGGATTTGACCTTGACCTCCTGCTTGATATGGGTGAGCACCTTGAGCAGGTTGCCCCCAAATACAGGGATTACCTTGCAAAACACAGGATGTCTGTGATCGACTCAGGTGTTCTCCAGCACCAGGTGCCGGGCGGCATGATCTCAAACCTTGTAAGCCAGCTCAAGGAGGCAAACGCCCTTGACAGGCTAGCGGAGGTTTATAAAGAGGTTGCTGAGGCGCGAAAGGAGCTCGGTATGCCGCCCCTTGTTACACCAACAAGCCAGATTGTAGGCACACAGGCTGTCCTGAATGTGCTTCAGGGGCGCTGGAAGGTGATGAATTATGAATCAATGGATCTGGCAATGGGTTATTACGGGAAGACACCCATCCCTGTAAATCCCAAGATCATAGAGATAGCCACAAAAAGGAACAAAAACCGCAGACCTGACGGCGTTATTGAGGACAGGGTGGCAAACCACCTTGAACCTGAACTTGCCAAGGCAAAAGAGAAGCTTGGTGACCTGGCAAAGGATGACTTTGACCTGCTTATCTATTGCCTCTACCCCGCGACAGGGGAAAAATATCTGAAATGGAAATACGGGATCGAGAAGATGCCCGACACTGTTAAACCCAAGACCCTTGATGATATAAGAAAGGAAGATGAGGCAGTGGCAGCGGCAATCGAGCAGGTTTGCAAGGTATCTTTTAAATAAAAACAGGTTTATTTCATGCAAACCGGGTTTTCATATGAAGAGATGTTTCAGTCAGGAGACGATACAACTGAGTATCGTCTCCTCACAACTGATTATGTATCAACCGGCAGCTTTGAAGGAAAGCACATCATTAAATTGGCGCCGGAAGGGCTTTCTCTTCTTGCAGAGGAGGCATTCCGGGATGTCTCACATCTATCAAGAAAAACCCACCTTGAACAGGTCGCAACTATTCTGAATGACCCTGAGGCATCGGATAATGATAAATATGTTGCGCTTGAACTTATTAAAAATGCAGTGATCTCTGCTGACATGATATTCCCCATGTGCCAGGATACAGGCACTGCCTTGATAATCGGCAAAAAGGGTCAGCATATCTGGACAGGATACTCTGATGAAGAGGCGCTGTCACTGGGTGTTTATAATGCCTACACCAGAAACAACCTGCGCTATTCACAGAATGCGCCCATAACCATGTATGAAGAAAAAAACAGCGGGTGCAATTTACCGGCCCAGATAGACATTTATGCGACTCAGGGGAGTAAATATGAATTCCTCTTTATTGCAAAGGGCGGCGGCTCCTCAAACAAGACCTTTCTGTTCCAGGAGACAAAGGCAATACTGAATCGCGGGGTTCTTCCGGACTATCTGACAGACAAGCTGAAAGGCATAGGCACATCAGCCTGTCCCCCATATCATGCCGCATTTGTAATAGGGGGCACTTCACCGGAGCTTACACTTAAGACAGTAAAGCTTGCATCTGCCGGATACCTGGATAATTTACCACGAACCGGAAGCCCTGGTGGGAGGGCATTCAGGGACACAGAGCTGGAAGAAATGATCCTGGAACGTTCCGAGAAGATAGGCCTTGGGGCGCAGTTTGGCGGAAAATATTTCTGTCTTGATGTAAGGGTTATAAGGCTGCCAAGGCACGGCGCATCATGCCCTGTTGGTTTAGGAGTGAGCTGTTCAGCGCACAGGAACATCAAGGCAAAGATTACAAAGGATGGCATCTTCATTGAAAGGCTTGTGGCTGACCCCAGCGTATACCTCCCGGCGCCAACAGGCGCTGATGATAATGCTGTGCACATTGATCTTGAAAGACCTATGGATGAGATACGGCAAACCCTCTCAAAATATCCTGTCTCAACCCGCCTGCTTCTTACCGGCAGGATGATAGTTGCAAGGGACATGGCCCATGCAAAACTAAAGGAGAGGCTTGATAAGGGTGAAGGGCTGCCGCAATACATGAAAGAGCGTATCATCTATTATGCAGGCCCTGCAAAAACACCTGAAGGCTATCCATCCGGTTCATTCGGGCCAACAACTGCCGGACGCATGGATTCATATGTTCCCCTGTTTCAGGCACACGGGGCATCAATGATTATGCTTGCCAAGGGCAACCGCAGTAAGAGAGTGACAGACTCCTGTAAAAAATATGGGGGCTTTTACCTTGGTTCCATTGGCGGCGCCGCAGCAAGACTGGGAAAAGATTGCATCACCAATGTTGAGATTCTTGAGTATCCTGAACTTGGGATGGAGGCCATATATATGATTGCAGTAAAGGCATTCCCTGTCTTTATTTTGGTTGATGACAAGGGTAATGATTTTTTTGAACAGTTTATACAGGTGGTGGGCGGTACAGGATTTGAACCTGCGACTTCCACCGTGTGAGGATGGCACTCTCCCGCTGAGTTAACCGCCCATGTCTGGTCAAAGGTGAGTCAGACAGATGAGGCTATTTGATATACCTAAATCTCCGGTTTGTAAATAGAAAAAAGAAGGAGTCGGGGGGCAAGCGCCTGGCGCTGATGCCCCGTATCGAGGCATGCCTTGTCCCCACAATAAAGGAATGCCTCATCTACAATTATTACAGCATGATTCTGCATGAATTATAAGACCCGTAATTTATCCAAAAAATTAATACTATTGACAGAAAAAGATAATATTATATTTATATACAAATTAACCTGGGCAGGAGTCCAAAGTAAAAAGGAGCACCGTTATGACCGGAAGAAAAGAGATACTTACAGACTGCACACTCTGTTATCACAGTTGCGGGAGCAGGGTTATTGTTGAAGATGGCAAGGCCATAGATGTAAAAGGGCTTGAATCGCACCCTGTTAACCACGGTGAATTATGCGCAAAGGGAAAGGCATGCCTTGATAATGTATACAGCCCGGAACGTATCAAATACCCCATGAAGAGGAGTGGAACCGGCTTTGAAAGGGTTTCATGGGATCAGGCCATTGATGAGATCGCTAATATACTTAAAAAACTTAAAGATAAATTCGGGCCGCAGGTGCTTGGCGTTTTCAGCGGATCAATAGGGGTAGAAAACCTTGAGATGGCCGGGCTCACCCAGAGGTTTAAGGCAGCCTTTGGCTCCCCTAACTTTTTTTCTGTTGAGAGCGTATGCTACCGGATGCGCATACGGACAAGGCAGATGACCTTTGGCAAATACCCGACAGAAGAGCTGGATTCAAAACTCTATATACTCTGGGGCCATAACCCTGATGCCTCTGACTTCCCTCTAAAACTCGCCCTTGAAAAAAATCTGGCAAAGGGGGCAAAACTTGTTGTAATTGACCCAAGGCGTATCCCTTTTGCCGACAGGGCTGATATGTACCTGAAGATCAGGCCAGGCACAGACGGCGCAATGGCGCTGGCCATGATTAATGTAATTATCGAAGAGGGGCTTTATGATAAAGGGTTTATCGATAAGCACACAATCGGTTTTGATAAACTCATCCCCCATATTAAAAAATTCACCCCTACATGGGCGCAGGAAATAACATGGGTAAACGCCGATGACATCAGAAAACTGGCAAGGCTCTTTGCCGCCACAAAAGGGGCAGGCATATACCAGGGCACCTGCACCCAGGATCAGACCGCAAACGGCACCCAGAATAGCAGGGCATTTTCTATACTCCAGGTGATTACAGGAAATATCAATGTGCCAGGATCATGGGTGATAAGCCCCCGCCTTGCATTCGGGAATGTCGGTCTTAATGTGGATGGCGAGCCGCTTGGCGCAGACCAGTACCCGCTCTTTTTTGAGATATGGGGAAGGAAAAGTCCATATGGTGTTGTCACAGTTGTTCCTGAGAGCATCCCTGACAGACTCAAGGCCTTTCTGGTTGTGGGCGGAAACCCGCTTGTATCCATGCCGGACAGCAACGCATTCCGGGAGGCATTTAAAAAACTTGATCTCTTGATCGTTCATGACATGTTCATGACAGAAACAGCTAAACTGGCGCACTATGTGCTGCCTGCATGTTCACATCTTGAAAAGTGGGGTGTTGCATACACATATAATGTGTGCCACTGTGTGCCGTTTCTCATGCTCAGAAAAAAATGCATAGAACCCCTTCATGAAAGCCGCTCAGAATGGTGGATGTACAATGAGCTTGCAAAAAGGCTTGGGATGGGCGATCTATTTCCATGGCAGTCTGAGGAAGAGCTTGTAAGGTTTGAGCTTGGCCCGTCAGGCCTCTCATTTGATTATCTGCTCAATGAGAAACCAGAAGGGGATTATTATCAGAGAAAGAGTTATGATATCCCTGATGGAACATTCAAAACCCCTTCAGGAAAGATTGAGATATACAGCGAGGCGCTGATGCAGGCAGGCTTTGATCCCCTACCCTCCTACAGTGAGCCTGAAAGAAGCCCCATGAGCAGCAAGATAGACAAGTCATTTCTGGCTGAATATCCCCTTATACTTGGCACCGGCAACAGAAACTACTACTATACCCACAGCCAGCACAGGAATGTACCGGCCCTTTCAAGGGAGTACCCTGAGCCATTTTCTGAGATAGGCACTGATACCGCCCAAAAATATGGCATAAAAGATGGTGACATGGTTGAGATCAGCACAAACAGAGGAACTGTCCATGTGAAGGTAAAGGTGGACAGCCGCGTGTCTGAAGGGATTGTTTTTGTGCCCCACGGGTGGGGAGGAAATGCAAATGCAAACCTGCTTACGGATGTGCAGTGCAGGGAGTGCATACTGGGTTACCCCGATATGAAATCACTAATGTGCAAGATAAAAAGGCTGTAGCTTTTTAGGCTATAGGCGATAGCAAATGCCTTTCCTAAAAGCCTATAGTCTACAGCCTTCAGCCTGCGTTAAAACTCCTCCTCTGCCATTTCTATGGCCGCTGTATCCCCATCAATTATGGCCTTTGCTTTTGATGGTGAAAGGCTCAGGATATTGCTGCTGAAAAAACGAGCCGATGAGACCTTGCCGCTGTAAAAGGCGGCTTCTCTGTTTTCTGTTACAACCCTCTTTACATCTCTCTGCCCGGTTAACCCGCTTTCTTTAATTATTATTTCATATTTTTCATGGGCAATCATTGCCTGCCATAAAAGGAGCCACCCGGTTATTACATCACCGAAGAGTTCCATGTACTGGGTTGCAAAAAGGGCCATTATCTTGAAATCCTGTTTTGCCTTTTCAGTCAAAAAGGCGGTAACCTCCTTGAGGGAGGAAAGACCATTTGAAAGAAGGGCGATATTTTTTGCAAGATATTTATGCTGACTGTTTATTTCACAAAAGTTTTCTATATCGTTAAAGAGCCCTTTACACAGGCTGGGCAAACCCTTTACAACCTTTCTTGTTAAAAGATCAAGGGCCTGGATACCGTTTGTCCCTTCAAAGATGGAATGTACCTTTTCGTCCCTTAAAAACTGCTCAACAGGATAATCCTTCATGTACCCGTACCCGCCATATACCTGCATAGCAGCCTCTGTTACCCTGAAGCTCATATCAGAGCCATAGGCCTTTGCAACAGGGGTTAAAAAGGCGGTGAGTTCCGCCCACTTTGCCTTTTCATCATTACCCTCTGAAACAAGCTCCATATCCATGCAATAGGTTGTATAGAGTATAAGCGCCCTTATGCCCTCCGTATATGCCTTCATCATGAGGAGCATGCGCCTCACGTCAGGATGCCTGATTATTGGCGACTGTGGTGAATCAGGGGATGCACCTGCCTCACGGCCCTGAAGCCTCTCCTTTGAGTAGTTAAGCGCATGAAGGTATGCGGTGGCAGCGATTGATGCGCCATGACGCGCTGCAATTAGCCTTGATTCATTCATCATGGTAAAAAAGATAGCCATGCCCTTATTGATTTCACCGATCAGTTCGCCAACGCATTTACCCTCTTCACCAAATACCATCTGACAGGTGGGGGAGCCTTTAAGACCCATCTTTTTTTCTATTGATATAACCTTTGTATCATTCAGCTCGCCAGTTGATCCGTCCGGGTTAATCCTGTATTTGGGCACAAGGAAAAGAGAGAGCCCCCTTGTGCCAGGGGGTGAGCCTTTTACCCTGGCCAGGGTTAGGTGAATAATATTTTCAACCAGATTATTATCCCCGCCGGTTATAAATGTTTTATTTCCTGTGATGCTATAGGTGCCGTCACCATTAGGCACAGCCACTGTCTTTGTTGCGCCCACATCGCTTCCTGCCTCTGATTCAGTAAGCACCATTGTGCCTGTCCACTGCCCTGACAGGATTTTTTCAACATATCTATTTTTCTGTTCCTCTGTGCCGTGCCTAGCAATCAGAAATGCGGCGCCCCTTGCCATTGCTGCAAGCGTCTGAAAGGCAAGGTTTCCCGCCTCAAAAAATTCATTTGCCGCCATACCTATTATCAGAGGAAGCCCTTGCCCCCCTATCTCACGGGGGAGGTCGATCCTGCGCCATTCTCCCTCATTCCATACCCGCCATAACTCTTTAAATACCTCTGGTACAAAAACCTGGCCACCCCTCAAAATGCAGCCTGCACTGTCTGTTTCATGATAGGTAGGCATCATCACGTTCGTGGCCTGTTTTTCAGCCTCCCTCAGGATCATCCGGCAGGTCTCTTCGTCAAAATCGGAATAGGGCTCTTTATTAAAGAGCTCCTGTATTCTTAACTGTTCAAACAGGACAAATGCCTGATCCCTGTCATCAATTAAAAGTTTTTTCATTATTTAATTCCCCTGCAAACCAATATATTATGGCGGTACTTTAAAAATGGTTATACCAGTTATGCCTGAAAAATTCCACTTTACAAATGATTTTATGGATGTACTATTTATATGTTTCATACTAATAGATTTATCCATTCGTAAAAGGAGCATCCATGAAAAGATCAGGCATCATCACCCTTTTAACAGATTTCGGCCTCTCTGATGCATATGTAGCCATGATGAAAGGGGTGATACTATCTATTAACAGGGACGCAGAACTGATAGATATCACCCACAGCATTAACACTGGCTCAATTCTTCAGGGGGCATATATCTTAAAAGAGAGCTTCACCTATTTTCCCTCAGGCACTGTCCATGTAGCGGTAGTTGACCCGGGTGTGGGGAGCAACAGAAGATCCATTGCAGTGAATGCCGGCGGCCATTTTTTTACAGGCCCTGATAATGGTCTTTTCTGGCCTGTAATAGAGAATCATAAAGATGCAATAATTTATGAGCTTACCGAAAATAGATTTTTTCTCCCGCAGATAACCAGCTCCTTTCATGGCAGGGATATATTTGCACCTGTGGCAGCCCACATCTCCCTTGGACTGGATATCCACCAGCTAGGGATACCTGTATCAAACCCTGAAAAACTGGAGATGCCTCTGCCCTTTAAACATGATAACGCCCTTACAGGCCAGATAATACGCATTGATAATTTTGGCAACCTCATTACTAATATTACAGCAGATGACCTCGCAGCCTTTCTGGGCAATAAAGAACCGATGATAACCACTGGTAAAATCAAGATATACGGACTAAGCAAAATCTATTCTGACAGGGAAAACGGGGAGCTTCTTGCCATAATAAACAGCTCAAATAACCTTGAGGTCGCAGTAAATATGGGTAAGGCATCACACTACATAGGCAAGGAGCCTGATGATATCATAGGCACAGGCGTTAAGGTGGAAAAAACAGGCTAGATCACTGTTTCATCTTTTTTAAGGGAAGTGAGATATTCATCCCATTCGATAGGGAGAAGGTATTTCTTTTTATTGTTGCACTCCTTGCATGCGGCAACGACGTTTCCCTTTTTGCTTTTCCCTCCACGGCTCAAGGGCACAATATGGTCCATTGTAAGCCCCTTTGGCCCCACATCCATGCCGCAGTAATGGCATTTACCTTCGTTAATACGTCTGAGCCACCAGGATGTGCGCCTGAGTTCCCTGGCCTTTTGCTTTTCCCTTTTTATATCAGCCTCATCAACCCATTCATCTTCATACATAACTTTAACCATTCACAGGCATTAGTATTTATATAAAATAAAAGAAAAGGCTTCCCAGAATGCCGTTTTTATCCCCGAGGCGAATCTCCTGCATAATATATACATGGTGAGATTCCCGGCAGAAAAGATGCACGCACATAAGAGAAGCCTTTTTAAAACGATCATCTCGACTTCTATTTCTTTAAGTATAACCTTCGGAGGCATTATGCCATCACATGGTTTTTCTATTAATTGTTGAAGTCAGATATCCTTAAATACGCCCAGAATATAACCACTGGATATCTCAAGTCAACCCGGAAGGATTTATTTTACAGAGTTAAAAAAAGCAGTGAATATTCCTTCATTTTGACCTTTAAAAAATAAATATCTACCGATTTTTACTGGCTTTTTTGCCTTCTCTGATATATATAAAAAAAGTCTTTCAAAACCTTGACAATTTTTTTGAAGTGATTAGTTTTTTGCGTCTTTAATTGTGTAAAATTTCAGTAAAATCAGCATACCTTGCCTGACATGATATTTCTTTCATACTCAGGTAAAAGTTAATTTTTTTGTTCTATTTTAAGGAGGATAGATATTATGAAGATTAAACCTTTAAACGACAGAATTCTTGTTTTAAGAACAGAAGGGGAAGAGAAAACTGCTGGCGGGATAATCATACCTGACACTGCAAAGGAAAAACCCCTTGAGGGGAAGGTAATAGCAGCAGGCCCCGGAAAGGTGGATGAAAAAGGGGTGCGTGTGCCTATGGCTGTAAAGGAGAATGACAGGATTCTATTCAGCAAGTATGCTGGCACTGAGATTAAATTAAACGGTGTTGAACATCTTATCATGAGAGAAGATGATATATTAGGAATTATTGAGGGATAACAGGGAGGAAAACAGAGATGGCTAAAAAAGAGATCAAGTACAACGCAATTGCCAGAGAAAAGACCATGATAGGTGTAGATACACTGGCCAATGCAGTAAAGGTGACATTCGGCCCAAAGGGTAGAAATGTTCTTATAGAAAAATCATGGGGATCACCGATTGCCACAAAAGATGGCGTAACAGTGGCAAAAGAGATAGAGCTGGAAGACAAATTTGAAAACATGGGCGCCCAGATGGTTAAAGAGGTGGCCTCAAAAACATCTGATGTTGCAGGCGATGGAACAACTACAGCAACAATTCTGGCCCAGGCTATTGTGAGAGAAGGTTTAAAGCTCGTTACCTCCGGCATGAACCCTATGTCACTCAAAAGGGGCATAGATAAATCTGTCGCGCTGGTAGTTGATGAACTCAAGAAGATATCCAAACCAACCAAGGATAAAAGTGAGATAGCACAGGTCGGAACAATCTCCGCCAATAATGACCGCACCATAGGCGATATCATTGCCGAGGCCATGGAAAAGGTAGGGAAAGAGGGTGTTATCACCGTTGAAGAGGCAAAATCAATGGAGACATCACTCGAAATAGTAGAAGGTATGCAGTTTGACCGCGGTTACCTCTCCCCCTATTTTGTAACAAACGCCGAAAAGATGGTTGTAAGCCTTGATGACCCCTATATTCTTCTTTATGAGAAGAAGATCAGCAACATGCGCGAAATGATCCCGATTCTTGAAAAGATCGCACAGTCAGGTCGCCCTTTTGTTATCATAGCAGAGGATGTTGAGGGCGAGGCGCTTGCCACACTTGTAGTAAACAGGCTGAGGGGCACTCTCAAATGTGCGGCTGTAAAGGCCCCCGGATTTGGCGACAGAAGAAAGGCCATGCTTGAGGATATTGCGATACTTACCGGCGGCAAGGTTATATCTGAAGACCTCGGCCATAAGCTAGAAAACATAACCATCAATGACCTTGGCACGGCCAAGAAGATAACCATTGACAAGGATAACACCACTATAGTTGACGGCGGCGGTAACAAAAAAGAGCTCGAGGGAAGGGTAAAACAGATAAGGGCACAGATTGAGGAGACCACAAGCGATTATGACCGCGAAAAGCTCCAGGAACGCCTTGCAAAGCTTATCGGCGGTGTGGCTGTTATCAGCGTTGGGGCTGCAACAGAGGCCGAGATGAAGGAGAAAAAGGCAAGGGTTGAGGATGCCCTTAATGCAACAAGGGCTGCAGTGGAAGAGGGTATTGTACCCGGCGGCGGCGTTGCGCTTATCCGCGCACAGAAGGTTCTTGATAATACGACCTTTGTAGGCGAGGAACAGTCAGGCCTCAACATCATTAAAAAGGCGATAGAAGAGCCCATTAAACAGATCGCCAATAATGCAGGTTTTGAAGGTTCTGTTGTTGTTAAAAATGTACAGGCGCTTACAGGCAATAAGGGTTTTAACGCTGAAACAGGCGAATATGAAGATGTGGTCAAGGCAGGTATTATTGACCCGACAAAGGTCACCAGATTTGCACTTCAGAATGCCGCATCTGTGGCAGGTTTACTCTTAACCACAGAGGCAATGGTGGCTGAAAAACCTGAAAAGAAGAAGGCCGCCGCTGCGCCCGCAATGGCTGATGATATGTATTAAAACAGGGTGCAAGGCGCAGGGCACAAGACCCGGGACAAAAGGTTCCAGGTTTCAGTGTTGATAGATATCCGGCGCTGTTTAATTAAATGCAGCGCCGGATATGATAAAATCTGATTTATAAAAGATATGTATCTTACTGATGCACACTTTCATTAATTGAACAGGGTTATGACCTATGAATAAAAAGACACTCCAGCACTTCAAGAAAAAACTCACTGATCAGCTTGATTCTCTTCATGATAAGAACAGCAAGAAAAGAGTAACCACCCTTGCAGAATCTGAGCAGGCCCCTGATTTCACTGATCAGGCGACACTCGAATCAGATATAGAGATGAATATCCATATAAAAGAGCGGGATAGCAAACTGATACTAAAGATAAAGCAGGCGCTTGAACGGATTGAAAACGGAACCTATGGCATTTGCGAGACATGCGGTGAAGAGATCTCCGAAGCGAGGCTTGAGGCACGCCCTGTAACCACAGAATGCATAGATTGCAAAAGGGAGCAGGAAAACCAGGAAAAATTGAGAGGCGATTAATCCTTTTCTGCCCCTGATGTTATATAATCAGTTAATAAAACCTATTTCAGCCAGCAATATTGCCTCTGAACCTGTCAGCATTTTTGCCACATCAAAATAGTTTGAATTAATATGCATCTTAATTATTACCGTGTGAGCTGATGGGATTTGCCCAGATCCCCCTTCCCTGTCCATAAGGTTTTTCCAGAGTCGCACATAGCGGGGCCACTGCTACAAAAGGTGTTATCCTGTTATCAAGCCCTGCAATGACGAGCGCCTGTTCTCCCCCCTCTCTTTTGCAAATAACAAGCAGGCGTTTTCCATCCCATTCAGGCTTTGAGACAAAAATCAATGGCCCTATTTTGCGCAGGCAAACACCTCTTTAATCTAATCATAGATAATCAGGGAATCGATCTATCATAAACTCGGCAGCAAGACGCGCGCCAGCGCCTGGAGGAAGCCCGCACTTTTCAAAACCCTTTGCAGAGGCAAATGCACCCATGTTTTCTGCGCTGGCGCCAGGGTCCATATTTTTCCCGAATATTATCTTTTCCTGGATATCAGAACATAAGAGATATCCTATTTCATCCTCAAAGTAGGCCATGAACCTCTGCGCAATCTCCATTGCCGGTCCAACCTTTTCCAGTTCAAAAGGGTTATCTCCCCCATAAAAAAGACCAAAAGCAATAATGCTTCCGGTTACACCGCCGCACATCTCGCCTGAGCCCCCAATGCCGGGAAAAAGTGTAAGAGCCTTTATAACCTGCATATCTCCCAGCCCAAATTCCTCCATAAGCGCCATTGCCGTACCCTGAGCGCAGTTTTTAAAGATATAATTATACTCCTCAGCCCTGAGCTGAACCCTGGCCAGTATCTCCTCTTTATGTGCCATCAACTCCTTTTTATTAAGCCTTTTTCTAGGGATACCGCCAGATAAATATCCATGTATCCTCGCCTTTATGGCATTATCATCCCATTTCCTGCTGCCCAGTTCTTCAATTTTCAGTCTGTTCCTATCAGTATCTTCCATTTCTCCTCCCTTTAAAGAGTATTAATACAAAAAATATATTAAACCTAAAAGATGCAACCCTGAAATAAAAAAACGGCCCTGATTCACCAAGAAACAGGGCCGTTTATAAAAATTAACATCTATTGCATTGAACTCTTTTTTGCCTCATCAAGGCTCTTAAGGTAATCCAGACCATCCTCGGCCTCTTTACGATGCTCCTTGAATGCCTGCGCCCTTGTAAATGCCACCCTCATACCCTCCCAATCTTCAAGGTCCCATAATGCTAAGCCTTTAAATTTATAAGCCCCGCCCTCATTAGGGTTAAAGGCAATGAGGTCATCACAGGCCTTTATAGCCTCTTTGTTTTTCCGTGCATTAAGAAGTATCTCTGCCTTTTTAAGCATGAGGGCAGAAGAGGGCTTTTTCTGTATCAACTTATCAAGATATGATACAGCTTTATCAATTTTCATTGCCCTGGCATATGCATCAGCTATCTGAAGATATTCCTTTTCCTCTAATGCCTTATCCTTTGTAGACATCTCAATGCTTTTTATGACCCTCAATGGAAGATTCAATGAGCTGTAAACATTATACATCTCTTTGAATTCTGCCGGTTTTTCAGGCGGTTTTATGTTTATGCGTATCTCCATAGCGCCTGCCATACCATACCAGTCTTCTTTTGCCTGCTTTACCATGCCCAGTTGCTGCCAGTATGCAGCATTCAGTGGGAATAGCTTTAATGCCTCAAAGATGATCTTTTCAGCCTCATCATACTTTTGTTCTTCAATGCTTATACCCAATAGCATATTAAACCAGTTTTCCTTTGGCTCCTTTGATGTGCTCATCATCTTCCTGATCACCCTTTTTGCATCCGCATACTTCTCTATCTGATAATATGCCCCTGCAGCTGCCTCAAGCAATCTGATTTCCTTTTTGGGCGATGCATCATAGGTCTTTTCCATTAAAGGTCCGGCCTCCGCGAATTTACCGCCTTCATAGAGCGCCGCAGCATAATAGGCCAGTATGTCGTAATGGCCAGGAAACTTTTCATGCCCCTCCTTAAACACCTTTATGGCCTCATCAAGCTTATCCTCGTTGTACCAGTAATAACCGAGCATAAGATACACTTCAGGGGGGACATCCACTGGTTTTGTAGCAAGATAATCAATAAGAAATTTTCTGGCAGTGGCAAGGTCCTTTTTATCAAATGCCCTCTGGGCCTCTACCATTGCGGTCTGGGCCTCCTTTGACATCCTATCCTTTTCTTCTTCCGCTGCAGATTGCTGATCCTTTTCAGCGCCCTTGTTTTCCTGTGCAAGCACAGGCAATGTGAGAATAAACCAACCCGCTACAACAACAGATAACAATATTGCATAATATTTTTTTGCCATAATTATTTCATTCTGTTAAAAAGTTTTTATTCGCTAAGGTCAAAACTAATAGGCAGCTTGACAATACAGTCGACCGCCTTCCCAGCCTTTTTAGCAGGCCTGAATTTATATTTCACCACCACCTCAAGCGCTGCCTCCTCAAAAACACCCGGCGGATCTGCGCTTACAACCTGCGGCTCCCTTGGCACCCCATTGGAGTCAACAACAAACCTCAAGGTAACCTTTCCTGAAATACCCTTTTGTTTTGCCTCAAAGGGGTATTTGGGAAGCATTGTCTTAATTGGCTTTGGCGGTTCATCAACCTCACTCAGCTTAAAGGCAGAGACAAACAGAGAATCGGAAACCTTGAAATCTTTGTTAAGAACGCTGCTGATTTCTATGGTACCACCCAGAGACCCGGTCAGTCCTGACATGGCCATATCTATCTTTGGCCTCTGCATCCTCTGAATCTGCTGCTCCTTCTGGGTTTGTGTAGTCTTTTGCTTTTCCTGTATTCTCTCTTCCTCCTGAAACTCAGGGGGCGGTGGCGGTTTGTACTGCTGTATAACTACTGTATGGCCCCTCTCTTTTGTTTTACTAAGATTAGCAAACTTAGTCAAAAGCGGCTGAAAGACAAAAAGTAATACAGTAATTGCTATACCAGCCAAAAGACTAAGGGAAAAATTAGCCATTGTTTTCTGATAACTAGCCATAATCATTACTCTTTCGTTGCAGCTACTACAACATTTTTTATGCCCGCCAGTCTTACCTGATCAAGCACCTCTATTGCAACTCCAAAAAGGCTGTCCTTGTCAGCAGTTATAACTACATTACCATCTGGCATTTCACTCTTGAAACGCTCCATCCTGGACCTGACAGACCTGACATCAATAATCTGATTTTCTATATATATCATGCCATCCTTTGTAACACCAATAACTATATTGGTATTCTCTTTTGGTTCAGTTGTTGATGCAATAGGCCTGTTGACCTCAACGCCTGACTCCTTTACAAAGGTGGTGGTAACCAGGAAAAATATTAATAATAAAAATGTCATATCAACCATAGGTGACATATTTATTTCTACCGAATCATCACTTTTTTTATGCCCTAAAGATAATCTTCCCATAGGGTGACCCTCCTGCTATATCAATTGTTAATCAGCGTTGACTGTGAGATCATAAGGCAAAACCGCTGCATCCTCTGTAACAGATCATTAGCCCTTCGGGCAATAAATGTACAGATAAAAAGCCCGGGCACAGCAATTACCAGCCCTGTCTGTGTTGTCAATAATGCCTCAGAAATACCGCCTGCCAACGCCTTGGCATTTCCAGTTCCGAATTCTGCAATAACTGAAAATGTTGTTATCATACCGCTAACCGTACCAAGTAACCCAAGTAGAGGCGCTATGGTGGCAAGAAGAGAGATAAGGCCGATATTCTGCTGAACAAATGTAAGCTGACCAGTTCTCAGGCTGTCCAGTATTTCACTATTCAGGTCTTTCCTATCGGTCCTCTCCTTCATAAAACCATCCATTATCCTTTTCTGCCATACAGCGCATTTAAAATCCGCCTTGCCTGCGTTATTGATACATTCCTGTACAGGTCGCCATCCCCTGGTATATGCGTACATATCTATCGCCTTTTTAACGATCAGATACCACATCCATAAACAGGTTATTATCAGGGGGTACATAACCCACCCTCCAACCCTGATCTGGTCTAGGGAATCATATATCAAATCGCTGAACACGTGGGCCTCCTATTATTTAGAACCCTGTTTAAGAAGGGTGATTATAAAGGCAGTCCCTTTTTCTTCCATATCAACAAGAATCTTTTCAACCTTGGCCTTCAGTAAATGGTGGACAAACATTATCGGTATAGCTAGGGTAAGACCAAAATATGTTGTAAGAAGAGCAACAGATATACCGCCAGCAAGCATTGCCGGGTCGCCTGAGCCTACCTCTGTAAGTACCTCAAAGGTCTGGATCATACCGGAAACAGTGCCTAACAGACCAAGCAGAGGAGCTATTGTAGCGAGCAGCGCTAGGGTTGGTAAGAACCTTTCAAGTTTGGGCGCCTGCTTTAATATTGATTCCTGCAGGGCATTTTCAAGCACATCCTGGCTGTAGCCAACATGCTCAAGCGCGCTGTCCAGCATCTGGCATGTGGGGATACGGCTTTTTGATGAACAGAAGTCCTTTGCCTCTTTCCAGTTGCCCTTTTCCGCCATGCTCTTTATATGATCCATTGTCTTTTCTGATGCCTTTGATTTTGTGCCAAGAACAACCAGACGCTCAAGAGCTATAAGGGCTGCAAATATGCCCAAAGCAAGCAGCACATACATGATGGCGCCGCCCTGTTCGAGCCAGTCTGCGAATGACTTCTCATCAACAAAGGTGATGAAGGCGCTTCCACTGGATATATCTATTGATGTTATATCAGATGACTTATCAAAGAAATTCTTGATGTTTGAAACCATACGGCCAGGCGTTTTTCCCTGTACAGCTTTAAGGGTTGTTCCATCAGCTTCAGGCTGCAGGAAACCGACAGTGCCATCACTCAATTTATAATATGTAGTGGTCTTGCCAATCCTTATTATCTGGCCTGTTGTCTCTTTTCCGTCAGGGCCAATAAACTTGCCTTCACGCCTTACAATCCTGCCCGATTCCTCTATTTCAGAGAAATAGAACTCGATAAGGGCCTTAATCCAGTTCATACCGGGGAACTTGGAGGACTGTGTAATACCCTCGAGCACCTCTTTTCTTTCAGGGAATTCTGCTGTTATTGGGTTATCGCGGGAGATGCTTATTGCATCCTTTCCAATTGCCCTTACAGCATCTTCGATTGCCTGGATCTCTTCCCTTTCATTTTCAAGATCCTTTTTATACTGTGCCTCCTGAGCACGAAGAGCATTGTATTCATTTTCAAGCCTGGAATATTCCGCCTGCTCTTTTGCATCCTGCGCCTTGAGGTTGGCAAGCTCTTTTTCCAGGGCTGCCTTGTCCATCTTGACATACTGCTCCATCTCGGCAGTATCCAACAGGGCCTGATCCTGGTCCTTGTTTACGTTATCAGCTATATTTTTCCACCCTTCTGACTGGGCGAACAACTGCCCTGCTGTAAAAAACAGGATAATTACTGATAATAATATTGCGTATTTTATATTATTTTTAGCCATTCTATATTGCTCCTAAAGGAAGTTCGACGATTTCAGCAGCCCTTTTTCCCAGGGCCATATCAAATGCCCTCTTGAATTCTTTTAACTGGCTCTCAGGGACAGGCTCCCATTTGGCAGTAGTGCGATTATACATGCCGATCTGTTTACGATCCATTGTCATGTAATACATGGATAACCTACCGATCCTCATAATGTTAACACGGGTATCTACCCCATTGAGATTAAGACTGACATCCTCCTGATGCTCAATCATCTTGCCATAATCAGCCTCTATCTTAAGGCCATTTGTGACAATGTAATTGAGTTTTTCACTTGGCTGCATATTGTAGTTATTCAGTATTTTTCTAAGGGCATCTATGCGCCTCTGTCTCTCTTCAGGTTGAAACGGGAGGTCCTTTTTAATAAAGGCCTCAAGGCGGTCAACCACATCTTCTAGATAGGGGTCAATCTGTTCACGGAGCTTGTTTATCTCTTCTTTCTGGAACTGGAGGTTCTTTATTGACTCTTTTACGCCCTCATTATAGACCTTGTATTTTTTTTGGCGATACTGCTTCCAGGTGACCCTGTACTTAAGGTCTCTTATTTCTATCATCATGCTTTGCTTATCATAGCCCCAATCATCTGCCTTTTCCTGCGCCTTTGATTCGGTAGCGATGGTTTTTGATACCTTGCCATGAACTTCACTTGGACTATTTTGCGCAAAGGCTGTCCCACTGCCCACGAATGCAAAAAGTGCCGTTGCCCATAAAATACGTTTAATCATATTAGATCTCCTATTTCTGCCTGTTTCCTTTAAGTTTGTGTTGCCTGTAAAATATTAACGAAAAACTATAATAATCAAATAAAAAAAAAACACAAACCTTTTTTTTATTTTTTTTATTTGTTTACAAGGATAAAAAACTAATAAAAAGCCGGGTCTCTTTTGTGTAGTGATTTTTAAGACCCGGCATATGATAGGGTAAGTTATATTGAATATAATTACCTGTAATTTGTTTTAGTATTTTTCGATACGCTTTATCACAAATTTGGTGCTTTCTGTTGATACGCCACCAAAGCCGCCAAGGCCGCCGCCAAAGCCAGTGTTAAAACCCGCGCCGCCGCCTTCGCCAAAACCCTGGGGTCTCGCCCCCCTGGCCTTTTGTCTGAAGGTAAGTTCAATCTCATTATCATTTAATATCTTTCCCTTATACACTATGACCATTTTCATTTCGCCCATGGTCACAGGCACCTCAAAACTTATATTATCACCGTCTATCTTTCCTTTTCTCAACTCTGTTTTTTTATCCCCCTGACTCAGGTCTGCCCCGTAAAGCTTTTTACCATCAGTCTTGAACTCAAAGGTCAATGTCCCGAGCCCCTGGTATAATCCGCTCCATTTCCCGTTTATGTCTGCGGCAAATGCGGCTGAGGATATTAACAGCATAACCAATGTCAATAATAGTGATTTCATCTCATTTCCCCTTTTTTTAAATTGTTGATTAATTTGAGGGCACTGGCCGTTTTTGTCAACTTCGGCATGATGCATAAATTGCCTGACCGCAGTTCTTCTATCTAAAGAGCAATGGGAGGAGACAATCTATACCGCTCAACCGAAAAGCAAGTGCCAACTAAATACTTCCCATATCTTTAAATTTTTAAACAAGTTTAGACAAGTCAACTATCTCTGGCGAAAAAAACTTTAAAAATAATGATGTCTGGCAAATTGACATGAAAAGGCATTGTTGTCAAGTCTTTTCAATTTTGCAAAATTCAATCTCAAATCGGAGTAATCATCCATATATTACAGTGTTGTGCAGCATATTAAATGCGCCACAATATGGTCTGATAATTTTCCATTGACATGCAACATCAAACTCCATATACTCCCTTTCGCAGATAAAGGGGAAGTCTTTTCAAAATCAAATATAAACGCTATACAATGTTTTTCCTGTTTCAATGATACAGGCTTATAGAATCGCTTTTCTACCCGCCGCCAGATGACGGGATATTAAGAATCATAGTGCATAAAGGAGTGGGGACATGAGAATAAATTTTGGCAGAACAGGTCTTTTTATAAGTTTGTTGCTGATTTCAGCTTGTTCTTCAATGCAGGTGAAACTCCCGGTAAAATATGATTTAGGGAATAAACTTGAACAGGTGGCAGAGATAAAGGACATGCGAATTGGTGGTGGCAGGGGGCCGAGTTTCACAGAATTTAACAAACCTGATAAAGCAACAGAGACACTGGTAGGGGAGCGTGGGCAGAGTCTCAGAGAACTTCAGGGACATGAAAATTTTGATTTTGAATCTGCGCCTGCTATTATAGCCAAGCGTGATACGTTTACATTGAGTGAAACACAAAACCAGTGGATTAAAGTGGATAACCAATCATTAATACTCAGAAATGGGCCGAATGAATTCTACCTGCTGGTACTGCAAAGGCCTGCTTACGACTTAATGACTGTGGACACCATTTCTATTGTCAATACTCTTAATACCATCAGAGCAAAAAATGACCTTGTAGGGGTCGGGGGACGCCAATATATTATTGAACGGATATATAGAATTGATGGCAATGATAAGATGCTTGCCATCAAGAATCAATTAGTTGGATAATCTTTAAAAGGAGTAAAAACATGAAAATAAATTTTGGCAGAACAGGTCTTTTTATAAGTTTGTTAATGATTTCAGCCTGTGCTTCAATGCACGTGAAACTCCCAGTAAAATATGATTTGGGAAATAAACTTGAAGAGGTGAAAGATATAAAGGACATGCGAATCGGCGGCGGGAGGGGGCCGAGCTTCACAGAATTTAATGAATCATTTGAGGATGCGACCGCTGTTATTGCCCGGCGTGACACATTGACACTGAGTGAAACAAAAAACCACTGGATCAAAGTGGATACACAATCATTAATACTCAGGAACGGACCGAATGAATTCTATTTACTGGTGCTGCAAAGACCTGCTTACGATTTATTGACTGTGGACACCATCTCTTTTGTAAATGCTCTTAATATCATCAGGGCAAAAAAGGATTTTGTGCAGATCGGGGCAGACAAATATTTTATTGAACGGATATATAAAATCAATGGCAATGATAAGATGCTTGCCATTAAGAATCAGATAACAGCAGGATAATTTAAAAGAGGGTTGACAATCTTAGGGGATTATAAATATAGTTTTTTAAAACATTGTTTCTAATCAGGAGGAAAAAATGAAAGTAACCAGGTTTGTTTTATTGTCTTTACTTCTTTGTGTTGTTTTTATCTCTTCTGCAATCGCTGAAGAAGCTAAAAAAGCGGATTCACTCAATAATGATGCCCTTGGTGATGCCCAGGTTGCCCTGGTTGCAAAGGATTATAAAAAGGCTGTTGAGCTTCTCACCCCCCTTGCTGAAGCGAATAATGTAAGGGCTAAAGCTCTTCTTGCCCCTTTGATTTTCAGAGGGACTGGCGTTGATAAGGATACGAATAAAGGCATAGCGATGATAATGGATGCAGCAAGCCAGGGAGATGTGGATGCACAAAAGATTGCTGTGGACTTAAACCATGAACTTGCCTCGGTGGGTGATGAGAAAGCCATGTATAATATGGGATATATGTGTCTGAATGGCTGGGGTGGAGAAATCGAATCCGGCCAATGTCTGAAATGGCTTGAAGATGCCGCCAACATGGGGCACACAAACTCAGCAAAATTTCTAGCCCACATATATAAAAATGGAAAGTACGGCATAACCGCTGATCAGAGTAAGGCAGAGGAGTGGACACAGAAGGCGCAACAGCCACCACAACAACCGAAATAAACTACTGTACTCTCTTTTTAAAACCCAGTAGTATCCAGATTCTCTTCACACTCCCGGTGCCGTGAAAAGCGTCGGGAGGCTTGGGACAATGATTTATATATTGTTACCATTCCGGATTTTTTTTGGAGGTGGGGAGGTAAAGTCAGGTTTAAAATCTGTCTTTATGGTTTTAGAAGCTGAACTGTGCAGACAGACTTATCCTTTAGTCCGGCACTGTGAAATGTCCTACCTTTCACGTCCTTCTCGAATAATATCAACAATTTCTTGCGTCATAATTTTAGCTTTAATTGATGGTATATCTAATGGTGATGTAACATTTCTCTCTGGCACTAATGCAAAAGTTCTACCGTCTTTTCTTTTAATCAGTACTTTCCCAGTGTCCTCTGCTTGCTCAAGCACAAAAGCAAACTTCTGTCTGGCTTCTGAATATGTATAAACTTGCATTTTAAACCTCCAAGATTCTTTCCAGGTAACCATTTTGAGACAAATGTACAAAAGAAAAGGCCTTTGTCAAGTATGCAATCCATTAGCTTGACCAGGCATCCTGATTCATCTATAATTTTTTCAATTACCAATTCTAAATTAAAAAAGAGGCAAAATTGGAATCAAATGATGATCAAATTAAAAAAACTGTCGGCAAATCAACTGATAAAAATCCGCTGCAGAAGCTTAAAGAAATTAAAACAGCTCTAAGAAAACTTGGATGTAAAAATGTGCAGGATAATTCAGAGACAATATATCGTAAGATAGTAGGGCAAAAATAAACATGGACTTTAAAGAGCTGCTTCATGGAAGCAACATATCTGACCAGGGAATATATTACCTGGGCAGGAAAACATTAATTGATATGGGTGCGGCTCTTTCTAAACAGCTATAAAAGGTAGTAATAATCAGAAGTTAGGCTATTTATAAATCCACGAAGAATTGCAAATACAAAAGATATTGATTACGAAAGAGCATATCCGGTCTTTTAGACAGACCCGGAAGGTATATTGAAAAATTGATTCAAATATTTTTCGATTGTGAACATTTTTTGCTGAACAAGTCATCTATACTTTGCTATGAGATGATAGCGAAATGAGGATGACATGCATCCGGAAGAAAAAGGACAAAGGTTTTGTGGCCGAGAGTTTTTATCAGAGGAGTTGGAGCTAATCCAGGAAGTTATCTCCAGTTGCGAAGGGCTCAGCCGCCACGAATTGGCTCACACAGTATGCGAACTGCTCGACTGGAAAAGACCCAATGGCCATCTGAAGTGGGCCGAAGGTCTTCAACTGCTGGAACAATTGGAGGGTCAGGGCCTTTTGTCCCTTCCGGCCAAGAAATTGACGAGCAAAGCGGGCCCCAGGAAGCTCATTACGCCTCCGAAGCAAGAAGCCATACCTACCCAACTTACGGGCAGTGTAGAACAGTTTACCCCAATCGATGTGGAACTGGTGCAAAACCAGGCGCAGCGTCGACTTTTTCAGGAATTGGTCAGCCAATATCATTACCTTGGCTTCGCTATGCCTTTCGGCGCAAGACTTCAATATCTATGTTATGTGAACCAGCCCAGCAGACAAGTGGTAGGTTGCTTACAGTTTTCCTCTCCTGCCTGGAGGATGAAAGTCCGGGATAAATGGATAGGCTGGGACGATATTACGCGTGGTCGTCACCTTCAGCATATAGTGAACAACAGCCGATTTTTGGTTTTGGCCAAGATACGAAATCTTTCCAGTACACTACTCAGCAGTGTTTTGAAGCGGCTTGCAGACGACTGGCTCGATCATTATGGGGTAGAGCCATATTTGGTAGAGACTCTGGTGGACAGTCAGCGGTTTTACGGAGGCTGTTACAGGGCTGCTAATTTTACAGTACTTGGCCAAACCAGCGGCCGGGGTCGTATGGATCGTAACCATCAACGACACGGAGCGCAGGTGAAAACCGTGATGGTTTATCCGCTGGTCAAAGATGCGCGGCGAAAGTTGATGGGAGATAAAGGGCGATGAATGCATTTGCTGTGTTGACATGCGAGGAGCAGTTATATGAGCAATCCAGACAGCAGTTTGAAGATATTGTCGGTTGCCTTTGCAGTAAGGAGGTTCATGCGATGACCCACAGTGAGATCGAACGTGAGCTTGAAAAGATGGGTAGGGGACTGATGCGCAAACTGCTTGCCGATCACTTGCAATCCAGGAGCCCAGGGCAAAGCAATGAGCCAGTTAAAGGCACAGACAGAGTTGAAGGAAAAAATGTCCGGCTTCATGAGCGCAGCCTTGAGACAATCTTTGGGACTGTTCCGGTAGAAAGCGCTGGATATGGTGAAGAGGGGAGCCCCAGTCTGCACCCGCTGGATGCCGAACCTAATCTGCCCCCTGAAAAATATTCGCTTGAAGTTTGTCGCCGTGTAGCCGAAGAGGCTGCAAAGGCGCACAAGCACAAGATGGGTGCCCGCCTTTCCAAAGGGGAGAAGAAAAAGGCGAAGCGCATGGTTACTGTGGCAAAAGTATATACCATTAATCCGTTTATACGATAACCCGAAGAACTGCTTTGCGAAAACAATGGAGAACATTCCAAGCTGCTGCGCCCTCGTCCTGAGAACAAAAGGGTTTGGGCGAGCATTGAAAAGACCCCTCAGCAGGTAATCGAAGAGGCATTTGAAGAGGCCATTTATCGGGACCCTTTGCATAAAAATAGCTGGGTCGCCCTGGTGGATGGCAATAAGCATCAGATTCGTATCCTGT
This sequence comes from uncultured Desulfatiglans sp., assembly GCA_964643755.1. Classification (GTDB taxonomy): domain Bacteria; phylum Desulfobacterota; class DSM-4660; order Desulfatiglandales; family HGW-15; genus JAAZBV01. Next base: position 51,671 of record CAZXUA010000006.1, read on the forward strand.
GCAGTCTGGCAAGGGAAAAAGGTATTGATCTGACACTCATCGTCGATATTATTCATGTTGTCGAGTATCAGTGGGATGCTGGAAGGAGGTTTTATCCAGAATCCGGTGAAGAACTGGAAATCTGGGTCAGGCATCGTCTCCTTGAAATCCTGCGAGGAAATGCCGGATATGTGGCCGGAGCCATACGCCGCAGCGCCACTTTGCGAAAACTCTCTGTTCAAGATCGCAAGGCAGTAGATGACTGCGCAGACTACCTCATTACCTATGGCCGTTTCCTTTCGGCAAGCCTGCGCAGGGCAAAAAAAGAGTAAAAAATGCCATGGGTCTG
>CAZXUA010000007.1:0-36926 GCA_964643755.1 uncultured Desulfatiglans sp.
TTTTTATTTAAGAAAAAAAACATCAAAAATACGATAGAACTGTGGTAAAGAACAATTACCATTAAGGAGGTAAATAATGGCTATACAAAATAATATAAAACGTGAGATTCCACCCACCCATCCAGGTGAGATGCTCAGGGAGGATTTTATGCCTGATTATGGGTTAAACATAACCACAATGGCGCAGATACTTGGTGTTTCCTGCCAGACAATCAATGAGATACTGAGAGAAAGGCGGGCGCTTACGCCTATTATGGCGTTAAGGTTATCTAGACTTTTCAATAATTCACCTGAATTCTGGCTTAATGCCCAGCATGCAAGGGACCTTTGGGAATCTGAAAGAGAATACCACGAAGAATTATTACAAATTCAGCCTTTAAATGCTGCATAAAGCATTAATGTTACTTAAGGTTGGCAAAATTTCACCGTATTATTTTCAAAGAATATTTCCCGGATCTGATCACACGGAATTAACGGAGGCAGTAATGAAAAGAGGTCTTGCGCTTGTCCTTATGCTTTGTATTATCCTGGGTACTTGCTTTACAACGCTGGGGATAGAAACAGATAAAGCGATACATGACAGCAGCTCTGGAACAGGCAGGGTAATAGCCATTAATCCTGAATGGGGCAATATTGATACTGACTTTATGTATCCTGACCTGGAAAGGCTCGGAATCAGAAAAGGGGCAATCTTCACGGTGCAGTTTAAAGATAAAAGTTTCAGGGTGATGATGGCTACCACCTATGACGATGTGCAACAGGGAGAATGGGTCGCCTTTATAACTCCCGATGGTTTTTTAAGGATTGCCAGAAATGTGGAGAGCGCGGTTAAACTGCTTGGATGTAAGCAAGGGGACAGGATTATTATAAAACTTTAGGCTATAGACTAAAGGCTGGAGGCTAAAGGCTAAAGAGTAAAGACATTACTTATTATACTTTGCTTATTTTATTATGCTATTAACATTATGCACTTCAGGTGTTTCTTGTAACAGTTAAATTTCAATAAAAAGCAGATGAATTTCTCTCCAATTGAACACACTGGTGGCAAGGCCATTATCTTTACAGAACGTAATTATGGAAAACTAAAAATATCTGGATTCCCCGGTCGAAGCAGGGGAATGACGGTTGGTGGAATGGATTCCTTGGTCGAAGCCGGGGAATGACCTTTGGTGGATGGATTCTCCGATTTATTTTTAAATCCGGTGAGTATTTTATTAAGAGCAGTGTCTTTATACCCAAACAGTGATTTCAGGAAGAAGGCTTAAATTAACAGATTTTGCCGGATATAAATTTTTTAATATCAGTCGATTTTATAATCATAAGTTCCCTGAAGCAAAGGAGGCTCACTATGATGAGCAGGAATCAGATCAGAATGAAAAGAGATAATGCCAGTTCTCTGACAGGAATTATAGTTTTTTATGCTGTCTTGGTACTGGCAGTGTTTACCCTGAGTGGCTGCCGAAATAATAATGACCCATTGCGTACATACGATACAGAAATCATAAGCGATGCTGACGCTGATGGTGACATCGGGCTTGCGCTGGATGACACCTATACTGTCTCTTCGGTTCTGGATACAGGCAGTATTTTAGTAGGGGTTGATCCTATTACAGGTGAAGAGTATCGCGGTTTTCTCAATTTTCCGCTCCGGGAGGTCGATGGAATTCCCCAGAATGCTGTCATTAAATCGGCGACACTGGAGATCTTTATCGCTGGGATGAGCGATTCACAGCCTGGTGGAATTTTCCCCTTTCTTATCGATCTTGTTGATTTTCAACCGCCATATCTTGTTGCTGACGATTTCAGCAGGGCTAACCAGCCCTCCATACTTACAATGCCGATTGATTTCTACCCTTCGGATGAGGGCCATTTCGTGGTCATCGATGTTACTGAACTGGTGGATGAGGCACAGTATCATGGGCTGAAGGATTTACAATTGAGGTTTCTGCTCGATTTTTCAGCAGATTCAGGTTTAATTGAAATCGATGACGCTGGTGTTGCCACTGCGCCGCTGTTGAACGTGACCTACTACTGAGCCAATTGAAAACGATTTATTCCAGTCAAACTTAAAAGGATACCGGGACAATAAATAGGCTTTTTATTATATTAAAAATAGTATATTACATTGAGTAACATTGTTGTAATCTTTGCTGTTTTCGTGCCGACAATAAGCGGTTTATTATTTTGCCGCATCAACTTTTAAAGTAATGGAGGTACAGCATATAACAATGGCTCAAGATAAAAAAGCCACCTTGGAAAAATCCGATAAAAAGAGTTATTCGAGGCGTGATTTCCTTGCCTTTGGAGGAGCCGCTGTAGCGGGAGGCGCCCTCTCCGTATATGCGCCACAGGAGGCAAAGGCTATAGAAAAAGAGGAATATCCCCTTTCACAAAAATACCTGATCTGTGACAGCAGGAACTGCGCCGGGTGCTACGGCTGCATGATAGCCTGCTCACTCGTCCACGAAGGCCAGGTAAATTTTTCCCTCTCAAGAATCCAGGTTCACAGGGCAGTTCTTAAAAAATACCCCTCGGACATTATGATAAACACATGCAGACAGTGCCCTGAACCTTTGTGTGTAATAAACTGTCCTACAGGCGCATGTCATATCAGCAAAGAAAACGGTAATGTCAGGATGGTTAACCCCGATGAATGCATTGGCTGCAAGACATGTATAAACTCATGTCCGGTTATTCCCCATCGGCCAATATGGAATCATGTTACGGGAAAGGCCATAAAGTGTGACCTGTGCACGGATACCCCCTTTTATGATAAAAAAGGCGGTATTAACGGTTCGCAGGCATGTGTAGATGTATGTGTTGCAAACGCACTGAAGGTCGCAACTGAACTGCCGGATCAGAAAGACATAAGCGGGTATGACCGGAACCTTCAGCCGCCAAAAAAACCCATGCCTGATTTTTTTGGCGCCCCAAAGGCCAGGGCTAAAACAGAGTAAAAGAAAGGAGATCGATTATGAGTACACCCGGATTTGGCGGAAAATTACTGCTGGTTAATCTTACAAGTAAACAGATTACCGCACTGGACACAGAAAAATATGAGCAATTCGGGGGCGGGCATGGAATTGCTACTGCCCTTTTCTGGGATTATTGCGTTGCCCCGGGGGACTGGGATATCCAGGACGCCTTTCATCCGAAAAATATGGTTGCCATTATTACAGGGCCGGTGAGCGGGACAGGGGTGCCGTGGGCAGCAAGGACCAGTGTTTCAGGGTTATCTCCCCAGTGTTACCCCATACAGTGGTTCGGCCATAGCAATTTCGGCGGCATGTTCGGAGCCTTTATGAAGATGGCCGGCTGGGACGGCGTGGCAGTTATCGGCAGGGCAGATTCCCCTGTGTATATAAATGTGGTAGACGATAAGGTGACCATTGAAGATGCAAAGGATCTGTGGGGTTTAACAACATGGGAATGCCAGGAGGAGATATGGAAAAAATCAGGCGTTAGATATGGTGAAGAGTGGCAGGGGATAGAAGATAGGTATACGCTCCAGAGACCGGCAATTGTAACCATAGGCCCTGCAGGCGAAAACATGACCAGGGTGGCATCGCTCGTTCACGGTGGCGGAAGCGGTGCAGGACAGGGAGGATTCGGCGGGGTATTTGGATCAAAGAACCTCAAGGCAATTGCCTTCCTGGGCACAAAGGGGATAAAAATAGCCGATCCAAAAGGATTGCTGGAGGTTAGAAGGTGGTACTACCAGAACTGGCCAGCAGGCGCTCCCCCTTTTGCCGGCCAGGGGGTATCATCAGCCTGTACCGGCTGCGGGCAGGTAAGAAAGTGTCATAACCGGGACAGGGTCCATGGCCATGAGTCGGATGGCTGCGCAGAGGCCGGATGGTTCTACCTTACACCCCAGGATGCAAACGGGATGAGTGATGCGGAAAAATTCAGGATTAACGCAAAGGGAGCCGACATAGTGCAGCAGCTCGGCATAAACGGCATGGAAACCTGTTTCATGGGGCCCATGACATTTAAAACTGATCATAATCCCGGTTTTCCAATCCAGCCTGAGGTCCCAGCCTATACGGCCCTTGGCTGGTATATGAATAGAATGTATGACATGGGGGTTATCGGCCCCGGTACAAAATATGACATGGCTCCTCTTGATATGAAAAAACGCGCCACGCAGGAGTTCATGGAGATATACGGGATCGCCCTTGCAAACCGTTTTGGAATAGGTGACCTGCTGGCCGAGGGAACCGCACGTATGGCTGATATACTTGGAAGAAAGGATGATTTTAACACCCTGGCAAGGCTTACCAACTGGGGTTATGTGGATCACTGGTCTATGCCGGGTGTTGACTGGGCCTATGGAAACCTCCTGGATTCAAGGGACATAAACAGCCATGATATCGATCTCGCAAACCCGGCAGTAGGTCTTCCCGGTTTTGGAGGTGGTGGTAACACCAAATGGTCATGTGAGGAGTTTGTAAAGATCAATGCAGAACGTACCACCCGCAACAACCCCTACTGGTTTGATTTCAGCTGGGATGGCAAGCAGGCTCATAAGACAGGGGTATTTTCAAAACACAAGGCGGAGTTTGTCGCATGGCGCATGCATTACTGGACCTATTACAAAGAATCGGTTGGATTCTGTGACTGGGGCTATACAAAGCTCTTTGATGCAAACCACCCGAAAGGCTATGGCTATACCCCTGAGGCTGAACCACGCTGGCTTAACGCAATCACCGGAAGGAAACACACCTTTGAGGATGGGCTTGAAATGGGAAGACGCGCCTGGAACCTGAAACGGGCGATCTTTGTCCTGCAGGGCAGGCACAGAAAGATGGAAAAATTTAATGGCTACATGTACAGGCCAGGGGCATCCTATTGCGGATTTTACAATACAAAGCCTGTATATGACGGGAAAAACTGGGACTGGAAGGACTGTAAGGAGCTCTACCTTACAGAAGAGGGTGTGGAGCAGTGGAAGAGCTATTTCTATGAGATCGAAGGGTGGGACAAGGATTCGGGTTATCCGAAGAGGAAGACCCTGGAAGAGCTTGGCCTGAAATATGCTGCTGATCAGCTTTCTAAAAAATTGGCTTCAGCATAGTTGATAAAAAAACTGAATCTTTTTATTACCGCGAACCACACCCGCCGTCGTAAGAGACACTCTCACTATGGCGGGACAGGCGGAAAACGCGAAAGCAAAAACAAGGAATAAAATAGATAATATTTAAAATCTTTTTTGTATGGTTAGCGTGGTTCGCTGTTAATTTTTTTAAGATAAATGTATGCAAGGTTATAATCTTTCCAAAAATGACAGCTTCTTGTCTGGTAAATATAACAGGCGATACCTTGACTTACCCTCCAACCCTTCTTAAAATAGTTTAAAGTTTTTAATGCTTCATTGACCACAACCATCTTTTTAAAGGAGGTGATTCTATGAACAGGAAAACATCCATTACTATAATATTTATTCTACTTCTTCTTTCAGGACTGTATGCGATAGCAGAGGATTCCACAGGAACAAGGATCAAGGGTGCGGATAGTTCCTATCCTCAGACTGTTGTATGGTTTTCTGAACCTGTTGAAATAACGGAGATACGTACACTTCTGCAGGAGGGTAAAAAGGATCTTGCAGTTGAAAAGGCGCGCGATTATGTGGCCCATCTTAAAAACATAGCCGGCCCAGAGGCAAAACAGCTTAGATATTTTGCTTATAATGCACTATGTGCCGCATTAACAAGTAAAGGCGAAATAAAAGATGCAATTGACTCATGTACTAATGCTGTAAAGATCAACCCCTCTTTATGGCAGGCACTGAACACCCGCGGCACAGCTTATTATTTGTCCGGTCAGTACCAACTGGCGCTCAAGGATTACCGGAAGGCTCTGGAAATAGTACAGGGAGAAGAATCCCTGGTTGACCTGATTCAGCACAATATAGGGCTCACAGAAAATAAAATGGCCGGTTCAAAGTAATAATGCTCTTTTTCATTCAAGCCTGCGATATGATGGGGGGTGTATATTGGAATATAAAACTGATCTCTATCTATTTCACACGTAGAGAAGGGACATTACCAGTCAATTTAATGATGAACCTTTTCTCATACTGTTTCAGTAATAAACTGATAGCTGTCAGTACCAATGGGCGCTCATCCCGGAGCAATGGGGTATTAAAGCAGAGTGAGATATTAAAGGACTCAAAAAGTTTTTTTATCAATTGTCTCACTTTACTACTGACAGGATTTAATCTTTAATGTACCGAATGACTGAACATGAGGGGGTGTTTCTATGAAATATTCAATTTTGTTTTCTATTTTCGGATTTTTATTCATGGCTTTACCGGTGGTAGCTGATGATCTGCCTGATGACGGTTATGATTATGAAGGGGCTGTTGCCCAGTACAGTGCAGATTTAGCTGCTGAGTCCAAAAGAACCATTGAAGAGTGGAACGCCACTGCAAGTTACTGGCTTGAGTTCAAGGCCGGACCATATATCAAGGATGGCGCTGTAATGGGTGCGAATGTGATTATGCTCAGAAGGGTGCTGAACGATAAGAGCGACCAGCCCGGCAGGGTTATTGAGCAGTCTGTATCAACCTGGTTTTCGCCGGATAACCCTGGCACATACATGTCTCTTGGACAGCTAAGGCAGAAATACCCCCAGTTTGAAGGGAGGCGGGGAAAGGATAAAGAGGATGGCAATAATTCTTTTGAAGAAGCCTTTACAAGGGAAATAAAATCCCTGGAGTCAGAGATAGAGACCTTGAATCTCCTCAAAGGGCTGGCGCGGGATGAATATATGGCCAGTTTCAATACCACGCCCGAGGGGAAAAAACCGGTCATGAAAGGGGAAGATTACACCGGCGAAGAGGTTTCTCTGGTGTCAACGATCAATGTGTCTGCCGCACTGGAGAGCGAAGAACGGCGAAAACGTGAGAACAGCCTGCTTCGCCGGATTTCGGACATTGATCAGAGAACTGCCCGGCTGGCTGCGCTGCAGGGGGCAGCCAGCAGTTCAAAGGCGGAGCTTCAGCGCCTTGCAGCCCTTAATCCGAAAGAAATTGCAAGACAGAGAGAAGAACTCACCCAACAGGCACTTTATTATGAAGAGCAATATGCCAAAACCGCTGAAAAACTGATGAAAGCCAACCGCGAGAAGACAGCCGCCATCCTTGAGTTGGGGACTAACGCTGCTTTAAATGGAATAGGTAACTCCCGTGATGCAAAGGCACTGATGACCAATCCTGATGCAGCTACCACAGTTGACAAGATGCGCAAGGCCGGTGACACTTATGATGCAATCGTTCAGGAAAGAGAATTCTTTCTGAAAACATACAAGGAATACCAGTTCAAGGCGGAGTTTTACAAGCTGGCCGAGCAGATCGCTGCGCGTGTAAAATAGAGGAAAATGGGAAACCTTTCAGCCGTTAAGTTGCCAGTCTTAATTTTACAGGATTTTGATAAAGAGGATGGGCAATATCTAAACTTCTGTATAAAGGAGAATTCTATGAAAAAGAGAGTAATACAGCTAATCCTGGCTGTTCTTGGATTTATCTATCTGCCATCATGCCTGACTGTAGAGACTGCTGATTTACTGAAAAACATGGGGGAGAGCCTTTCAGGAACCAGCTCCTCTTCAGGACTCACAGAGGGCAGGATAGTCGAGGGACTTAAGGAGGCATTAAGGATAGGCACTGATAATGCAGTCAATTCCCTCTCACTTGAAGGCAGCTTTTTAAATAACCCGGAAATAAAGATTCCCCTTCCCGGCCCATTAAAAAAGATAGAGGATAATGCCAGGAAGGTCGGGCTGGGTTTTTATTTTGACTCCTTTGAAAAGAGCATGAACACAGCAGCAGAAAAGGCAGCCCCCCATGCAAAAAAAATAGTCTTTAACGCCCTGAAGGAGATGACCTTTTCAGATGCAAAAAAAATCCTGTACGGCAGGGATAATGAGGCGACCATCTATTTTAAAGAAAAAAGCTTTAATGAGCTTATGAATATTTTCAAGCCTGAAGTCCATTCTGTCATGTCAAACACCGGTGTGACAAAAAAATATCAGGATATAGAGACCAGGGTAAGAGCTATTCCCTTTATTGAGGCGCTGCCTCTAAATTTTGATCTTGATAAATATGTGGCTGAAAACGCTTTGAACGGGATATTTTATATGGTTGAAAGAGAGGAGAAAAAGATAAGAGAGAACCCTGCTGCAAGGATAACAGAACTCCTGAGGGATGTATTCGGCAGGAGATAATAGAGCGGCTCCAAAAGGGTATGGCGCAGATATCACTATCTCTTTTTTTTGAACCCGCGATATATCCAGTAGATGCCCCAGTAGAGGAGAACCGGGCCTATCCCTGCATAAATGTAGATATACCATTCTCTCAACCCGTTCATCCAGGAATTCAGGTAGAGGGCCAGGAATGAGAGCCAGAGTATGGAAAGGAGGATCGCCATGCGCTGCCAGCCTGTGAGTATGGCGCCCTTTTTAGGGGTTGTCCTCTTTACAGGTTCAGTCCTCCTGTTAAACCTTTTGGGGAGCACGAAAATGGCAAGGATAATGGCAATAATGATTAGAAGTTCTGTAATACTCGGCAAAGGATAGCCCCCTTAAAAATTTGTTTTATACAGCTAAAAGGCACTTAACTCATCGAAGGGGTTTTCTACCAGAAATAACAGGTTGATGCAACACGGGAAACAGGGGTATATACCAGAGTTCATAAACAGCGGGCTGTCAAATATTAGATGCACAGCTTTATTGCTAACCTTTACGGGCAAAACACTGGTAAAGGTCATCCGGAATAAGCTTTAATTCACGTACAAGGCGGTTATTGCGTCTTTTGTATTGATTGAATTCCAGGATAAGTTGATCTTCTATTAACTCATCCTTTACAGATTCGAGATTCATATTATCCATCACCTGAAACAGGTTATTATGATTAATAAAATAGAGGCCTGATATGTAGTCATGGAGAAGTCCTTTTGTCTGTTTTAGCGGAAATCTGTGGATATTTCTGAAGGCTGGTTCTGTGTCCAGCCCTGTGCCAAGCCATGTGACAATGGAGGGAATTTCCAGACCATAATTATTATGAAGATATGCAAGCAGGGATGGCGTAATATCCAGGTGAGAGGAGATTGAACGTATATGTGACCATTTTTTGAGCAAGGGAGAGAAGATGATCAATGGAACATGATATCTCTCTATTTTAGTTATCATGGGTATTTCCGGAAGCCTGTGGTCTCCAGTAATAATGAAGATGCTATTTTTATAAGAAGGAAGTTTTTCATATCCCTTAAAGAAGAATCTCAGCGCATCGTCTGTGTACATAATGGTAGAATATATTCGCCTGTATAGACGATATTCCTTTTTTTGAGCTTCATTAAAATTTAGCTCAGTCATCCGCTCCTCAAAACGTTTTATATATGTTTCCTGGTTAGGTATAGAATACCTGGAATGCATGCTGATGGTCTGAATGAATGTCAGATAGGGCTCTTTCTGATCATGCCTCTCTGTTTTCAGGGTTTTTCGCATCAATTCCAGGTCTGGGTAATTCCAGTCAATGCCGGGGCTTTTCTGGTACTCCCCTTCAAAATCCTTCATGCTGACTATAAGATCCACTCCCTGTTTATTAAGAAACAACCCTTCGTTATCAAACTCTGTATCGCTGCTCATGTAGTATTTGATACGATATCCGTTGTGTCTCAAAATATTTATCAGAGTCAGACTGTCTGGCATCCTCTTTCCCAGATTGGTAAAGCCTTTTGCCGCATATGGTAACGAGCCCAGTATAGAGGGCAATGCCCCGAATGTGCGCCCCTGTGTAGCTAGAAAATTGCCCCAGTAAAGGCTTTTCCGGGATACCTCGTCCAAAAAGGGCGTAAAGCTTCCAAGTCTTGCATCAGGCCCGCTAAAAGATATCCCCAATCCTTCCACCAGGATAAAGACTATGTCCGGGGGCCCTTTTGGTGATAAATTGAAATATTCATCAAGAACATCAGTAGTTTCATCAACACGCAGGAAAGGATAGTCAGGGTCTATATTTATAAATGTATGAGCTTCATCCTTTTGAAGATCATACTCACCATCGTTTTCCAGGAGAGAGCTGGTAAAAAAGGAATAGGATTCTCCGACAAAATAGGCCGCCTTGTTCAATGCTAGATTCTGGGATAAATCTGTTTCATAAGATGCCCCGGCGGGCACTACTATTGTTGCACAGGCAAGCAGGATTACAGCTCCAAGGGCAATAAAGGTATGGATCGGCTTTATCAGTCTCCGGGAGCAGAGTAAAGAAAAAGAGGCCAGGAACACAAAGAGGGGGAGAATGAAGAGAAGGATGGTAGAGATGTTTATATTTACACCGTTTCTGATAATTTCATGAATCTCTTCTATAGAATATCCATAAAGATCAGCTCCTAAAGGAACAAGCTCATTTGAAAAATATTGAATAAGTATCGCATACAGAATAATGATTATTATTCCTCCGGTGTGCCATAAAAAGCGCCTCATCTTCATTGCCCCTGTACTGAAGTAGACCATGATGAAAGGGATGAACAGAAAAGAGATAAAAACCGGAAACGAGGAAAGATCATTTAGAAAGGCATGCATGACCACTTGCCAGATATCCGGGAGAGTGGAATTGTTAAGGAGTATGGATATAAATTCCATTACTCGCAGCGTCAAGAAGGAAAAGAGGAGCGACAGTGAATAGCCAACGAAAAGAATAAAACAGGTTTTTAAGTCTTCGGGCAAAGCACGGTAAGGCCTCCCTGGAGTTGCCTTATTCATGACTTGGTATCCCCCCTTGTGTCACAAAATATTTTAAAATGGAATATATGCCACCATTTGCGAGACTGTCAATGGGCAAACCCAGCAAAAAGGGCTCTAATCCATTATGTTTTAATTATTTATTTTCAAGGGTCATTCAGACCCCGCCGGTACATCATCACTCTCCTGTTTGATATAAATTTATTGACATTAACTCAAACATAAATAAATCATCAGAAGCTAATATTTTGTACCTGTTGTTAAGATTTTAAAATTTGTAAAAGGATGCAGATATGAAAATCCTCATTTTAAGGGCTGGCGCCCTGGGCGATACACTGATGCTTATGCCCGTAATAACCGCCATGAGGGGTGAGCATGAGATAATATTAGCGGGCAGGACACCCGGCATAGAATACCTTAAGCCCTGGGTAGACAGGGTCATTGACCTTGAAAGGGGTGAATGGCACAGGCTCTACACCCCTCATGCCCGGTTTGACTCACTTCTAACCACTCCGCATCAGGTTATAGGCTTTTTAAATGATACTGATAATATTATCCTCGATAATCTCTCTCATCTCTTTCCAGATGCAAAGATAGATATATTTCCCCCCTTCCCTGCGCCTGATAACAGGAGCCATGTTGCCTTTTATATGGCAAAGGCCATCCAATCAGCATGCATCAATATCGATCCCCATATCGCATTTGATGAGGCATTTAAAAAACCCATGATGGGGCCTAAAAGAGGCAAAGGAAAAAGGATAGTGCTTCATCCCGGTTCAGGGTCAAGGGATAAAAATTACCCCCCTCAATTCTGGCTTGACCTGTTAAGGGGCATAAAAGAGGAAAACCTGTCAGGGGCTTTTGATATTAATGTTTTAATCGGTCCGGCTGAGGAGGATATTGTTAAGGCCTTTGATAATAAAAGAGAGGTCTGTATTTCTCAGGATAGAGAGCAACTGCTCTCTGTGCTAAATAATAGCTTTCTTTATATAGGCCATGACAGCGGTGTAACCCACCTTGCCGCAATGATGGGTATAAATACCATTGCGCTCTTCAGGGGAAGCTCAATTACTAACTGGCAGCCCACTGGCCCATGTGTAAATATTGTTGAAGAGAGTGGCAGCATGAAATCAATACTGGATCAAACACTGGCCCTTGCGCTTGGAATGATCAGGCAGACGGGAGATACCTGTACCTGATATTTCTCACCTTTTTTCTGGATGAATATTCATCAAGCACCGTTCTTATCTTGCATGCAAGTTCCCGTGTCGATAGCGGCTTAAGGATAAATGCATTTATCCCCATGCTGGCGGCCTTTTCTTCATTGATATTTTCACTGTAACCGGTACAGATAATGACCGGTATATCAGGGCGTATATTTCTTATCCTTTTAACAAGCTTTTCGCCTGTAATACCCGGCATTGTCATATCAGATACAACTAGATCAAAATATTCCGGGTCTGAGTAAAACAGCCTGAATGCCTCTGTGCTGTCGGTCATCATGCTCACCCTGTAACCAAGATTTTCCAGTATGTTTTTCCAGAGCCTTGTAAGGGCTGCCTCATCATCAACAAAAAGGATACTTTCATCGCCGCAGGGGATATCCTGTTCCTGTGCCACAAGATCGCACACGTTATCTGTCTGTATCGATGGAAAATAGATTCTGAATGTTGTTCCTGCCCCCGGTTCACTCTGGACATTTATTGTGCCGCCATAGCTCTTTACAATGCCATGAACCACCGCAAGTCCCATGCCTGTGCCCACACCCTTTTCCTTGGTGGTGAAATAGGGTTCAAAAATCCTTTCAACTATGCCGGGTGTCATACCCTGCCCTGTATCGCTTACAGATAAAACTGTGTATCTTCCAGGTATCATCTCAGGGTGTGATACTGTCAGCTTCTCATCAAAGATGATATCATAAAGCAAAACCTCAAGTATGCCACCCTCTTCAGCCATTGCGTGAGCGGCATTTGTGCAGAGATTCATCATTATCTGGTGTATCTGTGTCGGGTCTGCCATTACAGCGCCCGCCTCTATCTTGAGGTTTTCTCTTATCTCTATAGTTGAGGGAAGGGATGCCTTTATCAATTTAAGCACCTCTTTTATCACAGGCTTAAGATGGAGGGGCCTTAATTCATGTTCACCTCTTCTGCTGAAAGCCAGGATCTGCGCTACAAGGTCTTTTGCCCTGTAACCCGCCTTCATGATCTCGTTTATTGAGTCAAAACAGGATTTGTTGTTTCTGAGCTGATAATTGGCAAGCTCGGAGTATCCTATGATAGCTGAGAGGATGTTATTAAAATCGTGTGAAATGCCGCTCGCAAGGGTGCCTATTGCCTCCATCTTCTGCATCTCTCTGAGCTTTTCATCAAAAATAGCGCTCCGGGTAACATCATTAATAATGCCCTGGACTGATAATTCACCCTCATAGGCGACAATAGAGGCATTTATCTCGATTCTAATTATGGAGCCATCCTTTTTAAGACCGGTAAATACACCTGATTTTGTCGGGGCGTTTTCGTAGTCATCAGGCCATGTCTGGAGGGTCTTTTCTATTACTTCATGTTCATTCGGGTGTATAAGATCCCACACTGAGAGATCTCCCCCCTCTTCTTCTGTGTAACCAAAAAGATCATACAGCCTTTTATTGGAAAATAAAAGCCTACCTGATGGGATATCAACGATAAAAAGACCGAAAAAGGAGTTTTCAACCAGGCTGCGATACCTGTGCTCTATCTGCCGAAAGGCCTTTTTTACTTCATTGGACCTGAATATCATAATAATCTCCATCCATTTTGAAAGATTATCACTGACCCTGTCTTGCTGAAGTAATTCCAAAGAAGTCAGCATTATAGGCCTGTAAAAAATGGAAGGCAATTGAAAATTTTACATTATGAAAAAAAGGCCTTTTTACACCCTCATTTACCTTTTAATTTAACAGGCTAAGGGATAATCAGATAGATTCAATAAAGCTGGCAGGGTCTCCATCCCTGCGTATGCCAAGGCGGGTAAGGGCAAAATCATATTTTACAGGGTCGTGAGGCGCTATCCTTTTAAAGGCATCAGTTATCTGTATGGCTGTAACCATGTTTGCCTGTTTGCGCATGGTCATCTTCATGCCTGATCCTAAATTATACATATGGGTATCAAGGGGTATGATCAGTTTTGAAGGTGGTATCATATCCCACCCGCCGGGGTCTACAGCATCCCTTCTCACCATCCATCTTAAGAATAGATTCAGCCTTTTGCATGCGCTGCCCCTGTCAGGTATGGGAATAAGGCTGTTTTTAATACCCCCTGACTCATGAGTGAGCCTTTTTACAAAAATGGAAAGTGAGGGAAGGATATTTTCATCCGATTTGCTGTATCCTGCGATAAAGGCATTTAAAAGAGAGCCCTCTGTTTTTATCATCCTTTTTAAGGCCACAAGCATCCCTGATACATCATCCCCTGTTGTAAAGCGGTGTTTGAAACCGTTAAACCCCTCTCTTAATCCCTTTTCGGCTGTATGCATAAGGTAGTTATATGGAGATGGGGAGATGATTGCAAGTATGGCTGAGACGCTCTTAAGTATCTGCGCCACCCTTCCATATGCAAGGGACGAGGCAATGATCCCCACTATCTCCCTGTCACGGATATCATCATAATCATAAAGAAACTCAAGCGGGTCAGGGTGTACAAACTCCCTTTTATTGTAGCGAAAATAGAGCTCTTCGAGTTTTTGTTTAAGGTTTAGATCTGTCTTACTGTTGTTCATGGTAAAAAAGCATCTCCGCAATAGTATAGGTTTTTGGTGATAAGGGTTCGAGGGGTCAAGGGGCAGAGGGGTCAAGTGAGAGGTTTAACAAATAAAAACACTTGAACACTTGAATCCTTGAACCCTTTCCATGCTCATTCAGAGTATCAGTCTCTATTCAGGCAAATACACCAGTAGCATAAATGTCCTTGATAACCATCTCTTATCAGAGTGTCATCCCGAATTCAAGGGATTGTCTGTTTATACTGATGCCTGTCTCCTCATTTATCACCTCAAAGCGCCCCTTTTTAAAGGGCAGATAGACAAGGCACTTTTCACTGAATTCAAAACTGGTTTGCGGAAGCAGAGGCAGGATATTTTTTTTCATAACCGCTGATGCGGCAAGGATTATCTTGAGCGCCTGAATCGCCTCTGACATGGGAAGTGTAACCGGGTGTATGCCCTCTGATGGCAGCGTATCCACAGGGTCATCAAAAGCCATCTGCATTATTGTAAACTGCCGGGCAAGATTCAGGAACATCTTTGGCCTGATCTTAAAGCCTGGCGAGATATAGCTCATGGCTCTTGAACCGCGCCTCTTATCTATTATAAATGGCTGGTTGGTCAATTTTACAAAATCACCAAAGGTCTCTATATCTATACCCCTTGCCTTTGCTGTTATTTTCCAGAAAGGGAGAAAAAGGGTCCCATCAGAGGGCCTGGTGGCAGAGAATGTAAACCTTATCTCAGAAAATTTGCCATCCTTTACCTCCCATGCCTTGAGGCAATTATCACACAGGAGAACTGCGCTCTCCCTTTCGCCCTTCATGTCTGCCCCGCACTCAGGGCAGAGCATCGGGATAAAGGAGACCGTTTCAGGGGTATTTGCAGCTAACCGTGATTTAATATCCTCTTCAGTGACAAAGACTCCTGCAAGGGGCCTTTTAAGTATTGCATCATGGAGTTTCCCATTCTCCATATATACTGGCAGATAAAAGATGCTCATGGTCTCTCCAATGAAAGCCCTGTGGAGCGGGTCATTACTCTCTTCATTAGATGTGAGCCTTGCTGCCTTTGCAAGGATATCTGTTGCCTTATTGGTGAATTTCATGAACCTGCCAGGGGTGTCGCCCCGCGCGAACCTCGCCTTCATGGCCTGTGGCCTGAAACCAAGTGAAATGGGTATACCGGCAATATTTATCCCTGCCTGTGTGATATCAATTATCCTGTGATCAACAGATGTATTGGTGCAAAAAAAGAGAGTGCCCCTAAACCTGAGATAGGGGATATGGATAATCTCCTTTTCAGCCGCTTTATGGGGAAGTACATATCTGAAAAAACCATGTGAAAACATGTAACTCTGCACATCGCAATGAGGGCAGGTTAAAATCCTGTCAGTCTCCGAAAGGTCAAGCGGCGCCCCGCACTGAGGGCACTCCTGTTCTATGATAAATCCCATCAGGAGCCCAGTTTTTCACCGCATTGATTACAGAAAATTGCCCCCGGAAGATTTTCTGTAGAGCATTTTTTACACAGCATTGCTTCAGGTTTTTCATCTGCCGGATGGCCGCATCTGGGACAGAACCTTGCATTTGGCGGGAGGTTCTTATTGCAGTTGGCGCACTGGCTGAAAACAACCTGCTGATGACCGCACAGGGGGCAGAATTTTGATTCATTCGGGATTAAGTTTCCGCAGTCAGGGCATTTACTCTCTCTTTTAATATATCCCTGCTGGTTTTTTTGAACGGGCTTCAGCATCTCTGCAAACATGGCAGGCATCATAAGGCCCAGACCCATGCCCAGGCCTGAAGCGCCCTCCCCTGTTGATTCAGAGGCCTTTTCTAACGCCATTGCCGCCTTCATCTTTACAAGCCTGTCAAGGTCATCAAAGACCTCAAGTCTGCTCTTGTCATCAATGGCCTTCTGCACCTCGGGCGGAGGTGTGATTGATGTGATATATAGCTGACTCAGGCCAAGACCAAACCTTGAAAAATCCTCCTGAAGCCGTTTTTGAAGGCCTGTAGCCAGTTCATCATACCTGCCTGCAAGGTTTATGATGCTGTCAAGGTGCTCACCCAGGTGGTCATTAAACCTGGAGACAATCACCTTTTTAAGGTAATCGCCGATCTCATCCGCACTGTAAATGCCCATTGTGCCAACAAGGCTGTTTATAAAAAGCACCGGCTGAATGATCCTGATATTGAAGACCCCGTGCGCCCTTAACCGTATAAGGCCCAGCTCTGTATCCCTGAATGCCACAGGGTCTCTTGTGCCCCATTTCAGGTTGGTAAACACCTTGAGGTTTACCATGTAGACCTCAGCCCTTAAAGGGCTCATCATGCCCCACGGTGCAGAGAGGATTTTTGTGAGTACCGGTATATTACCTGTCTTAAGGGTATGTCTTCCGGGGCCGAATGCATCAACTGCCTTTCCCTTATAAAACAGAACTGCGGCCTGGCTTTCACGCACAATAAGCTGAGCACCGAATTTAATTTCACCTGAACCCTTTTCAGGTATCCTGTGTATGAGTTCATTGCCTGTCTCATCAAACCATTCGATCAGTTCAAGAAAAATCAGATTGTCTGTTCCCATTGGATTTATATCCTTTCAAGTTACTGGTTAAACATGCATTGGTTTAAATAAACAGAATATTTTTTTGCCACGGAGAGTACGGAGAACACGGAGCAAATAAAATAAAAATCTCCGTGACCTCTGTGTCCTCCCTGGTTATCTGCAATTATGTATTTCATATATTACCTGATTAATACCATAGAGAGAATTTAGATGTTGCCCCTCTTCTGGCTTTCCTTTGATTCATACATGGCCTTATCAGCCCTGTCAATAAGCGACTCTATAGTGTCATTCTCCATTATCTTTGCTGTTCCCGAGCTTACAGAGAGTTTTATCTCCCCATGTTTTTGAGAGACAAACCGTCTCTTTTTCAGGTTTTTGTTGAACACCTCTATCCTTTGCCTTGCCATCTCTTCTGTAAGATCTTCGATTATTACAGTAAACTCATCACCGCCATACCTGGCTATAAAATCATCCTTTCTGAAACTTTCCTCAAGGCATTCGGATATCTTTTTTAGCACCTTGTCACCGGCAATATGGCCCAGTTTGTCATTGATATCCTTAAACTTGTCCACATCAAACACTATTATTGAAAACTCCCTTTTCTGTGCCCTGTAATTCTCAAAGCTCTCTCTTATCTTTGCATCAAATGCCCCGCGTGTAAAAAGCCCTGTGAGCCCGTCCCTCATGGCTGCCTTATGGTACTCCTTTGCCTTTAATGTCATCTGCTGGGCCTTCTTTTCAACCGCATTGATCCTCTGGTTAAGCCTTTCTATGCTCTCCTTTGCAGCGGCTGTCTTTTCTATTTCCTGTTTCTTCTTCAGGGATACAAGGTCCTTTATCTTGACCAGCTTTCCTATAACCGCCTCTTTGATCTCCTCTATTGTTGAATAGGTATTGAAGGACTCTGTGATATTTCCTACCTGCAGGTTGATATCAGATTCAAAATTTTCCATCTCTTTAATGCCGGAATCGCCACTGAAATCTGCGACAAGGCTCTTTTCAAGCTCCTTCACCTGGCCCAGCAAACTCACGAAGGTGTTGTTTATCTCGGTAAAATCCTTTGATATCTTCATCTTTATCTTACCGATAAATTCCAGAAGCTCATCTGAGGGTTTCCTGATCTCTATTTCAGAAGGTTTGCCTTTGCATTCAAGCCTTATAGAGTCGGCTGCCTTTTTCATATCATCAGGCATAGGATAAAAATCCTCAAGGATTGCGGCCATTATCTTTTTAATGGCCCTGCATGATTCCAGAAACCTCTCTGTAAGCAGCTCTATCTCATTTATCTTTTCACCCCCGCTTTCACGCTCCTTTGCGAGGAGGGAATCTTTAAGGTCACGGTTAAGGGCGATAATATCATCAAGCACTATCTCCCCCTCAGGGGTTATTCTCTCCTTTATTCCCCTGATCTTTGCAGAGATATCTTCCTGGCCTGCTGCCAGGAGATTAAAGGAATTAAGGATCTCTATCATTAACTCCCTTTCCTCTCTTCTTGACTCTAAAAGGTTGATGAAGTCTTTCTTTAGCTGCGCTATTTCATCCTTTTTTGTATCTGCCATGAGATGCCCTGCCCTGTTTTAGTAAACTATTTTTCTTTTCTTTCCGACATGGGGATATAATCCCTCTCATTAAGACCGACATAAATCTGCCTGGGCCTCTGGATCTTCCAGTCAGGGTCTTCCATGCTCTCTTTCCACTGAGCTATCCATCCCGGTAGCCTGCCAATGGCAAACAGAACCGTGAACATATTGATGGGTATAGAGATCGACCTGAGCAGTATACCTGAATAAAAATCTATATTGGGGTACAGATTATGATCAATAAAGTACTGGTCTTTCAGGGCGACCTCTTCAAGCTCCATTGCGATATCAAGCAGCGGGTCGCTTATATGTAGTTTTTCTATTACCCTGTAGCACCACTTTTTCATTATGATCGCCCTCGGGTCATATGTCTTGTATACCCTGTGACCGAACCCCATGAGCCTGAAGGGATCGTCTTTATCCCTTGCCCTGGCAACATAGGGCGCAACCTTTCCGCCGCTCTGCCTTATTTCTTCGAGCATCTCTATTACAGCCTGGTTTGCGCCCCCATGCAATGGCCCCCAGAGCGCACATATCCCTGCTGATATGGCTGCGTACAGGTTGACACGCGCGCTTCCCACAAGGCGCACCGCTGCTGTAGAACAATTCTGTTCATGATCCGCATGAAGTATCCAGAAAACGTTAAGGGCCTTTACAAGGTCAGGGTCTATTTCGTATGGTCGTACAGGCGTTTCAAACATCATATTCAGAAAATTGGCCGCATATGAATAATCATGCCTCGGGTAGACAACACTGTGTCCCCTTGAAATCCTGTATGACATGGCGGCCATTGTGCGTATCTTTGAAAGAAGCCTTGTGACTGTAAGATTCAGCTCCTCCTGCTCAGACCTTTCAGGTATTTCAGGATAAAAGGCCCTGAGTGCGTTAACCATTGATGAGAGTATGCCCATGGGGTGAGAGCTTCTCGGGAAACTGGAGAAAAAATGTCTCATGTCCTCATGCACCAGGCTTGTATCATTAAGCATTACAGAGAAACCGTTCAGCTCCTTTTGCGTGGGCAGTTTGCCATTTATCAAAAGATATGATGTCTCTACAAATGTTGATTTTTCAGCAAGCTGTTCTATGGGTATACCCCTATATCTCAGAATCCCCTTTTCACCATCCATAAAGGTTATTGCGCTTACACAGCTTCCTGTGTTTGCATAACCCGGATCAAAGGTGATAAGCCCTGTTAATTTCCTTAAGTTGGATATATCAATGGCCCGTTCCCCTTCCGAGCCTATAACTATCGGGAGTTCATAATTCTTCCCGTTGATTGTTAGTAGCGCCTTTTCTGCCATATATTCCTCCTGAATGTCTGTGTGGCTGTTTATTATCTGTATAATTATATCGGTAATAATATGTAATATTTACATAAATGCCAATTCTTTTCACAGGTATTTTTATTCAAAAGTATATTCCGCTATGGAGGCATCAAATTTTTGGCAAGATATCAGGGCAGTAGTCATCCGGCATGGTCTTAATAAGCCAGCGCCTGTTCAGATCAAGCCCCGAAAAGGTGATATGGATAAGATCACCCGCCTCATCAGCCATATTATCCTGAAAACTTTCAATATGATAACGCTCTATGCCTGAATCTATCAGTATGCCATCAAACCCCTCTGATTCAAGGCCCTTGATTGCCTCTTTATTAGGAAGTGACCGGTTTTGCCACCAGTAGATGTGTCTCTGCATTGGCCCTGAAAACCTTTTGCCAGCCCCTGAGCTAACCACAGTGAAGAGGATAGCGCGGTTCCCGCCTGTGTAATAGAGGGGGCGTAAATGGCCGTCAAGATAATGGGGCGTCTCAATATGAGATGCCTCCAGCAGATGGCGCACATCAGGCGTATGAATGGGGTTAAAAAAGACAAGTTCACAGGGTGTGTGAGGATTCATCTTTGTAAACATAGATAATGCCCTCAATACATAACCATGATCATCAACCGATGGAGGGATCATAAGCTGATATGGGTGGGTAACCATGCGCGCAACCCTTTCCATATCATCCATCTCACGGTTCCTATGAAGCCATACCTTGCAATAGAGACAGGTATCATCCAGATTTACCTTTACATCGGCCATTCTTTCAACAGGAAGGGTCTCTTCACCCCTGAATGAGAGGTCAATACCAGGCAGGGGGTAAAAGGATACCTCAAGCGCCTTTTCAGCCACAATAAAGGCCTCCAGCATCTCATCCTCTGGAAAGGTATCTGTTGAGAGCACCGTGTAGGGAGGATCATTATCATAGATAATCCCAAGCATTTCTGCATCCCGCCTGAATTTGGTTCCCGGCAGTATGGAGAGGGGAAAAAGCTGGATATCATCATTAAGGTTATTATCAGTAATAAACTTAAGGGTATTTTTAAATCCAGCCGGATCATCGCCGGGGAGCCCCAGTATGAGGTCGATCTCTGTGGTAATGCCTCTCTTTTTAAGTGCCTCTATTCCCTTTAAAAAACGATTCAGGTCGCTCTTTCTGTTCATAAGGCGGAGGGCATTTTTATTTGTACTTTGAAGGCCTATCTCAAACCATTTGAACCCGGCATCTGCAAGAAGATTAGCAAGTTCATCATCCACTGAGTCTCCCCTTATCTCGCTTATCAGGGTCAGTTTATGCCCTTTGTTCATATGAGCCAGCCTTTTTAAAAGTGCCGTGAGGCCAGGCCTTGCATTAAAGGATGGGTCAAGAAAATAGACCTCCTTTACATCGTTTGAAACGGCCCATTCAAAACCCTCTGTAACAAGTTTGTCTGACTTGAATAGATGTTTTTTCCTCTCCTTGCCATAGTAGCAGTATGAGCATTCATATGGACAGCCGCGCATGGTCTCAAGGAGCATGCTGTTTTCTATTGATGGGTCAAGTATGCCTGAAAGATAAGGGCTGCCGCATGCGCAGAAGATGTCGCCTGCATCAGCCAGCCCGCTTTTTCTGAGCCACAGTTCAGGCCCTGTTAGCAGCTCTTTAAATATCCTTTCACCCTCTCCATAAACACAGAAATCTATAAGGCTGTTATTAATAATCAAAGGATTATCCGTGGTCACTTCAGGCCCGCCAAGCGCCACCTTTGGTGAATAGATACCCTTTATCTCTTTAATAAGGTGAAGTATGCGTTTTATATTCCAGACATATGCTGTAAAACCAATGATATCAGGCCTTATGGCAAGGATACTATCGATAAGCGCAGCATCCCCCATATATGATGCGCTTGTCTGCGGAAACAGGATGATCTCTGCATCGGGTATATGGTCTGCGGCCTGCTTAAGACATGCTGCGGCAAACGGGATATTCCCTGTCCTGTGGCCAAAATTAAGCTGAGGTACAGGAAGCTGAATTAAAAGCGCCTTTATCATATAATCCCTGCGCCGGAATCACCTGCTGATCAGATATTTTCTGCTGCACCTTGGGCATAAGACCTCAAGGTGATCGAGATTGCCCCAGAGTGCCTTCTTTTGATCAAAAGGAAGTGATTTAATCATTTTTGTTATCATCTGCACGTCGCAGGGGCATTCATAAAAAATGAGCATCTCCTGGAGCAGTGTTATTTTACTTTCTTCAGCAAGTGTGAAGCAGCGGGAGATCAATTCGTTGTCAGTTAACCCCTCTATCTCATCAAACCTGCCTCCAGGTAAGGGTCTTAAAAGGGCGCCTTTGCCTTTGTCATCAACAGCAATGCGGATCAGGGTCTGTTCTGATTCTGCAAAATAATGTTCAACAGCCTCAACAGGGTCATGGGTAAATAGTGAAAAGCGGCTCTGTGTTACAGGCGAATTTTTAGCCTGCCTCTGGACTGCAACCAGGTTTCTTTCAGGGTCGCTCTTGATCAGGGTCCCGCACATCATACCGTTTGGCTCTACACCGCAGAAGAGCCCTGTGCTTAATCCTTTGAAGCTTACTGACCATCCCCAGTATTCCGGTTCAGGCAGTGATACAGCAGCGAGCCCTGCGGCAGCAAACATGCGAAAAAGCATGCCGGTCATGTCAATATCAGGGACAGCTATTTCATATCTGCTGCAATAGGCCTTATAGCCTTCCCAGACTTGTGCCGCCTCACCGGTAACTACTATAAGATCAGCGCTTTCCCAGTGGTACCTGTAATAGTGTGCCAGATGCATGTTGGTGTTCATAAATATTCCTGTTTAATAAAATTAAACTGCAAGGTATATCAGCAGATAGCCTAATCAGCGCCGCTGCATTCCCTTAGAAATCTCTCAAAAAAGCTCTCCATAAAGGCGTGTCTTTTAAGGGCGATCCTGAGCCCCTCTTTAGTAAGAATCCGGTCTTTGATCTTCATGAGCTTGACCCGGTACTCACGGTAACAGGTATCATTTTTTGAGTAGGATTCGCTCTCTTCGGGGGTTATGTCCGGGTTGTGAAGGGTTGCGCCAACCTCGCCTGCAAAGAGGAATGCCCTGCCTATGCCCACAGCACCTATGGAATCAAGCTTGTCTGCATCAAACAGCACCTTTGCCTCAATGGTTTCAGGGATATTTTTACCCCTGAACCTGTGTGTCCGTATTGCATGAATAATATTCTTTCTGCTTTCATCAGGCATATTAATATTTTTCAGGATTTCCGCTGCCAGTTCAGCGCCCTTTTCAGCGTGACACACCCTGCCCTTTGCCCTGTCCTGAAAGGGACGGCCAATATCGTGCAGATAGGCTGCAATCCCGAGTATATCGAGGTCTGCGCCCTCAACCTTGCCGATCCTCATGCAGAGATCATAAACCCTCTGGGTGTGAAACCAGTCATGGCTCCCGCTTGAATCTGAGGTCATCCTTTCTGCTATCTCTCTTATATATTCAATATCCACTTCTATTACTTTCTAATATATCCATCTCCCGGCTCACCTCTTCCTGCGCGACATTTTCCATTTTCGGTGTATAGTTTTCACCTATCTCTTCCCCTTGCAGGTTTTTTATTACGGGCAAAGGATTTTTCTTTTCATGTTCATCAAGAGCCTTTTCCCAGTGCTTCTTTGTCTTTTCATCAAGGGGCGCCCATCCCATCCTTCCCCTGCATTTAGGAAACCTGGAGCAACTGAGCCACGGGCCGCGAGCGCTTCTCCTTATATTAAGATTTGACTCACATTTTGGACACTTGAGGTCTGTGAGAAGCGGCGGCGCCTTTGGCAGTGTGATAAAACCCTTTTTATCAAGGTTAAGAATGCCGTCACACTCCGGATACCTTTTACAGCTTATAAATGGCCCGAAGCGCCCCTTTTTAATGAGCATCGGCTCTCCGCATTTTGGGCAGGCTATATCAGTCTGTTCAGGCACAGATGGAGCGCCGTTACGGTCTATGGGTGCTGCATATTTACAGTCCGGATAGCTTGCACAGCTCAAGAATCTGCCGTTTTTACCGAAGCGGTATACGGTTCCGCTACCGCACTGGGGGCATTTATGAGGCGCCGGCTCAATTTCAGCCTTTGCATGCTCCATATCACTGTATGCCTTTTCAAGGTCAACCTTAAAGGGCCCATAAAAATCTCTGAGCATCTGCACCCAGTCTGCATGTTTATCCGCTATATCATCAAGCTTCTGCTCCATGTCCCTGGTATAGCCTACCTGAAGGATATCAGGAAATGCATCAACAAGCTTATCGGTTACCACCTTTCCAAGGTCTGTTGCATAAAAGCGGTTCTTTATCTTTTCAGAGTATTTTCTATTCTGTATGACCTGTATTATCTGGGCATAGGTGCTTGGTCTGCCAATACCCTCTGCCTCAAGTTTTTTTACAAGCGATGCCTCAGTATACCTTGGCGGCGGAGAGGTAAAAAACTGCATTGGTTCGATATGGAAGGCGGCTACCTGCTGATTATTTTTTAATGCTGGCAGTGTGGCCTCATCCGATGAACTTGGCACGCCAATAACCCTGTAATAGCCATCAAATATAAGCACCCTTCCTGATGCCCTGAATATAAACTCATCGCCATTATCAATCCCTGAAATCAGAACTGACGTATAATCCCACTCCGCTTCGTTCATCTGACATGAAACAAACCTGTCCCATATGATCCTGTAAAGTTTGTACTGCTGATCAGTGAGTGATGCCCTTACCCTGTCAGGGGTGAGTGTTACATCTGTAGGCCTGATCGCCTCGTGGGCCTCCTGTGCAGATTTGTTGGATGAGGCAAAATAGTTTGGTTTGGGGGGCAGATATTTTTCTCCATAATTCTTTGCTATGAATTCCCTTGCCATTGAGATGGCATCGGATGAGAGGTGCGTTGAATCGGTTCTCATATAGGTGATAAGACCGACAGAACCCATGCCGCTTATTTCCACACCCTCATAAAGGGCCTGCGCAGTACGCATGGTGGTCTGTGTGGTAAAACCCAGTTGATTTACTGCTGCCTGCTGAAGTGTGCTTGTAATGTAAGGGGCATTTGCCCTGTTTTTTGTACGTTTTGTCTGGATAGATTTGATGCGCCATTCAGGGCCTTTTTCCGCATGACCCTTAAGCATAACAAAGAGGCTGTTCCTGCTGTTTTTATCCTGCTCCTCTTCCTCTATCTTTTTATCAAGTATAAAACCGGTTCTTTTTGCTGTATCAAGCGCCTCCTGGAAGTTTTGCGGTTTGAATTTATTGCCGTTTATCTCTGTCAGTTCCGCTGTAAAGCCCTCATGATCAAAAAGCCATTTGTTCTTTTCTTCAACAGTCCTGCCGGTTAACCTCCCCTTTGCTTTGGGTGAAGATTTATCAAACCATGCCCTCAGTTCATCTCCCAGTTTTGCGCATGATGCAAGGTCTGAGGTGAAGTACCCTGTAATCTTCCAGTACTCCTCCGGGATAAATGACTCTATCTCCCTTTCCCTCTCAACGAGCAGCCTTACTGCTACAGACTGAACCCTGCCAGCGCTTAAGCCCCCCGCCACCTTTTTCCACAGCAGAGGAGAGACCTGGTACCCAACAATCCTGTCAAGTATCCTCCTTGCCTGCTGCGCATTGACCTTATCCATGTCAATATGCTGAGGCTGACTGAATGCCTTTTCTATCTCCTGCTTTGTGATGGCATTAAACACAACACGTTTGGCGCTTTTGATATCAATATCAAGCGCCTCTGCGAGGTGCCATGCAATGGCCTCCCCTTCGCGGTCAAGGTCTGTGGCAAGCCATATACCGGATGCATTTTTGGCAGCAGCCTTAAGCTCTTTGACAGTTGTGCCCTTTCCCTTGATTATCTGATAGGTCGGGGCAAAGTCATGTTCGAGATCAACGCCAGGCACAGGGTTTTTTACACCCTTCGGATTTTTTCCGGGGAGATCCCTTACATGACCGACAGAGGCCATCACAAGATAGTCCTTGCCCAGGTATTTGTTTATGGTGCGCGCCTTTGCCGGAGACTCAACAATAACAAGCTGCTTACCTGTCTGTTTATTGGCGCTTACAGTCTTATTACTCTTTTCTTTTTTATCTTCTATCATTCTTTATATGATTCCAGTTTATCAATATGGTTTTAAAAATTATAAATAAGTCACTTCACGAACATCTTTCCGGGCAACTGTTTTATTATCCCCTTTAGCTCCAGTTTGGTAAGTGTCCCTGAAAGCTCGCCTGAGACAATATTACCCTGCCTCTGTATCTCATCAATGTGCATCGGGTAATCACCTATTATGTTATAGATGGTCTTTTCAGTCTCATTCATCTCAGGCAGAATCCTTTTTATCATGGTGTCACCCTTGGGTATTCCGGGATAATTCATGCCAAGAGATTCCATGATATCATCTGCATTTTCAACAAGCATGGCGCCATGCTTTATCAAAAAATGGCATCCCCTGCTTTTATAAGATTCTATGCTCCCGGGAACAGCAAAGACATCCTTGCCCTGGTCAAGGGCAATGGAGGCAGTGATCAGTGAACCGCTGTTTTTTGTAGCCTCAACAACCAGCACCCCCCTTGCAAGACCGCTAATAATACGATTCCTCTGCGGAAAATTGGGAGGAGATGGGGATGTTCCCATCGGGAATTCTGAAACGATTGCACCGCTTTCGCATATTTTATCATATAGCTTCCTGTTGCTTCCGGGATAAACTATATCTATGCCGTTTCCAAGCACTGCGACTGTAAAACCCTTTCCAGCGATACAACCCCAGTGTGATTCAGCATCAATCCCAAGGGCCATGCCGCTTACAATACCCAGGCCTCGCCTTGCCAGACCCTGGCCAAATTCCTCTGCCACCTTCAGGCCATAATGGGTAGCATTTCTCGACCCCACAACCGCTATGAAGCTTTTATTTTTAGGGATACATGCGCCTTTCATATAAAGGATCATTGGAGGATCATGTATCTCTTTCAGTGTAGCGGGATACTCAGGATCATGGAATGTAACAATCCGTGCGCCGCATTCCCCGGCCTTTTTTAACTCCGCTTCAGGGTCAATCTCAAAACGCTGGTTTACTATGTCCTGAACAGTCTCTTTCCTGAGTCCATTCACCCCGGATAACTCCGATTTAGATGCCATGATAATCTGCTCAGGATCACCGAACTCTGATAAAAGGTTCTTAAACGTCATATTGCCTATGCCTTTTACCGCGGACAGGGCAATCCAGTAGCATTTTTTATCTGACCATAAGGACATCTGTGCCAACCCGGTTAGTATTAAATACGGCGGGAATATACAACAGAGCTGTATTTAGTAGTCAAGCTTTTTCTTTAAGAGACCTTTTTATTGGGCAGAGCAGTCTGCCTTTGCTGATATATAATCTGGTGTCTCTGTCCATGATACGCTTTTCATGTATGCGCCTGTTTGAATAGGCTCAGGCGCAGAAAGAACAATTGCAGTTGCAGTATCAGGGTATGTATCAATTACCATTGCGATGCCAAAATGGCGATCAGGAAGGATGACCATCTCTTCCCAGATCTTAAGGATCTTTTCAGGCTTTGGATCTTTAACAATATTGGCTTCCACTATTTCAAAGACATTGCCATTTTTTATGCCGGCATTGCTGCCTTTATCCATATATATAATATTGTATTGATGTATAAGGTTCAGGTTTTGCTCTGTGGCAACAATATTTGCAAGGATATTTCCCCCGTTTGACACAGGGAGTATGCAACCGGGAATATCCCTTAAAGGTAATATGATATCATCAATATTAATAGGCGTGTTGGCCTCTATTATTTTTGCCTGGTAAACATTCTCCTTATCCCTTAACATCTCTTCCTTCATTGTAAATCCGGTCTTTTTTTCAATGACAAGTTTACCTGATACATCAAAAACATAACCTAACTTATTTTTTGTCAAAGGATGTATTATACGCTGTGATACCTTTCCTATGCTGAACTCATCACCTGTGTTGACCTTTTTTGTATTCTCAAAAATTACATATACAGTATCATCCTTGCTCAGTAGAATATTCTTATCTGAGCTGGCGAAGAGTTTACCCCATGTGTCTATTTTTTCAGACGAGTAAAAACCCATTTTATTTATATTTATTATCCCATGGATGTTAATGCCTGTGGCAGGCGAAGTTTCTTGTGCCTTTGCCAACTCTGGCGCTCTTTTTTCCGGTTGGGCCATAAGCTCAGATATTTCATACAGTGTAATCACGTCACCGGGGATAAGTAGGTGCGGATTTGTAATAAAACTGTTCATCTCCCACAATTTGGGCCACACACTGCTGTCACCATAGTAACGCTCGCATAAATCCCATAATGTATCGCCTTTTATGACAGTATGAGTCATTTTTTCAGCGGCTATGGAGAGAGGGGAATAGAGTAATGCTGTGACAAAAAAGAACAACGAAATTTTGAATAACTGTATTTTTATCTTTTTCATAAGTGAATATCCTGTAATTGTTTGGATTTTTGATAAATTACATCTTTCAGTGACTATTGTCAAACGATTTTTACCCTGAATTAGTTCAAGTTAATTTGTTTTAAGTATTATTTTACTATACGAATCATATCCTCGCTTTATTCATTTTCAAAAAGAGTATATACTGACCGGGAAAATGCAAAATTGATGCCTGAAAGGAGGATTTGAGCCATGATATTTATAAACAGACGGGAGTTTATTTACACCTCAATGGTCGGGATAGCGGGTATTTCCATGTGTGTGCCAGCCTTTGGCAGTAAAAAAACGGGTAAGGTAAAAGTATCACTCGTTAAGACAGGTGATCGTAATAAAGGCGTGGAGAGGGCTATCGGGATGATTGAATTTCCATCCATGAAGGGCAAAAAGGTATTTTTAAAACCCAATTTCAATACAGCTGATCCTGCGCCCGGTTCAACCCACAATGATGTGCTATCTGCACTTGTAAAGGAGATAAAGAAAAGAGAGGCCCTTAAGGTAACAGTTGGTGACCGTTGCGGGCCGGGCGACACACAGAAGGTTATGGAGTCAAAGGGGATATTTGACCTTGCCAGGGATGAGGGTTTTGAAGTCATTAATTTTGAAAAGATGGATGAAAAGGATTGGGTACTTATTAATCCGCCTGGTTCCCACTGGGAGGGCGGGTTTTTAATGGCGCGCCCCCTTGTTGAGTCTGAATATACTGTAACAACAGGGTGTATTAAGACCCATGGCTTTGGCGGCCATTACAGCCTGTCCATGAAACTGAGCGTGGGCGCTGTCCACAGGAAACACATGTTCCCACAGTTACATAATTCACCAGACATGCGCAAGATGATAGCGGAGATCAATCTGGCGTACAGGCCGGAGCTTATTGTGCTTGATGGTGTTGAGATATTTACAGATGGCGGCCCAATGGAAGGAACAAGAAAAAAGGCAGATGTGATTGTTGCAGGCACAGACAGGGTCGCGGTTGATGCAGTTGGCCTGGCTATATTAAAGGAACAGGGTTCAAACCCACAGATAATGGGTAAGAAGATATTTGAGCAGGATCAGATGAAGCATGCAGTGGAAATAGGCTTAGGGGTATCCGGCCCTGATGAGATAGAGATCATGACAGATGATCCAGCCAGCAAGGCTTATGCGGATAAGATAACTGAAATATTGATGACGGCATAGGACCCAATGGTGTAAAAATAATAACCTATTTTTTAACCACGGAGTTCACGGAGAGCACAGAGATTTATCTGGTTCCTGCGGTCTCTGTGGTGACCAATTGTTAAGGCTCTCTGCGCTGAATCCGGTTAACTATAATTTAACTATTGAATGATTTACCTGACGCAGTTACTAAAAAATTGAATTCTCACATAAATCGTGGGGAGCATGAAATATTTACGGACATAAACCCCTGAAAAAGTTCCAGAGATATAGATATCTTTACCTAAAAATTATCCTGCTTACACACTTGGGTAAATCGTTTCATGATGCTTGATGCATGAGGGGTTTCCTTTACTGTCATCATTATTTCATCAATATTACGGCCCGATGCTATAAGGTCTTCTGCCTGGTTTTTTATGTAGGCCTTCATGATATCTATGTTGTATTCTGGATGAAACTGCACACCCCATGCGCGATTTCCGACTCTTATGGCATGGTAAGGTTCATAATCATTAGAAGCAAGAATGGTTGCTCCGGCTGGAATCATGAGGGCTGATTGCGCATGTGTTACATGAACAGGGATAGATGCTGGCATATCTTTAAAAAGCGGGTCATTATTTGCTTCAGAGGAAAGAGTTATTTCAACTGTACCTATCTCCTCACCCTTTGGATGAAAACCTACCTTTCCACCCATGGCTTCGATAAGGAGCTGATGACCATAACATATGCCCATGAAAGGTATTTCACATTTGACAAGCCCGGGTATCCATTCCAGTAAAAGATCACTCCAGACTAGGTGATCTGTTACCATTGCATGTGAACCGGTTATTACAACGCCCCTGCATTCGCTGTATTCAGGGAGAGGCTCCATATTCTGGATGTCTATCACAGTTGCTTCATCCTGACTGATGCCCATTGATCTTATTGTCCAGAGATCAAAATCGTCATATTCATCTTTTACTTTCGGAAATGTCGTTCCTGCCTTAATAACACAAATACTTTTCATCTATTTTTTAAAACCTTTTAATGCTGTTTATCCTGTTCATCTTTTTCTGCAACACAATATATACCGCCCTCTTCAGCGCCCGGTTTAAAACACCTGTTGCAGGATATGCATCTGGCCTTTATGGTGTCACCATTCTTCCACCTTAACGCAAGGCCAGGTTCCCTTATTAGCGGCCTTGACATGGTGATGTAATCGATCCCATCATCTTGAATTGCCTTTTCACACACCTCATATGACCTGAAACCACCCACAACCATGACCGGGCACGCTACAAGTTCCTTTACCTTTCGCGCATAGGGCATATTCCAGGCCTCTTTTTCAGGCCTGTTTATCCTCATCCTTAATGGGCCGTTCTTTATACCAGATGCACTGTTACCTGATGATACCTCTATGGCGTCAATGCCAGCATCAGAGAGCCTTTTTGCCACATATAAACCATCATCGATCTGGAGACCTCCATCCATATTATCCGCGTAGTTCATCTTGATCATTACCGGAAAATCATTGCCCACATTTGCCCTTACCTTCTGGTAAACCTCCATGACAAACCTGCTCCGGTTTTCAATCCCCCCGCCATATTCATCCGTTCTCAGGTTTGTATGGGGCGACATGAACTGGTTTAAAAGATAGCCGTGCGCCCCGTGAAGCTGCACAGCATCAAAACCATATTTCCTTGAACGGTATGCCCCTTCACCAAAGGCGTTAATTAACTCCTTTATTTCTGTGAGAGAGAGCGCCCTTGGTTTTGCCTGGTAGTGAGCCACCATGACTGCTGAAGGGGCAACCGGTTCTTCTCCAGCATTATCAGGTATGGCCTGCCCGCCTGCATGAACAAGCTGCATAGCAATGGTTCCCCCTGCATCATGGACGGTTTTCACAAGCCTCTGATAATCATCTTTAAATGCACTAGTGTGGATACCCAGCGTACCGACAAGCTGCTTTCCTTCAGGCTTAACAAATGTATAACCGGTAATGATGAGCCCGATATTCCCAAGTGCAAGCCTTTTATATAGATTGACCAGCTTCTCTGTTGGCCTGCCATCAGCATCACACATCCCTTCCCATGTTGCAGATCTTACAAGACGGTTCTTTATCTTCAGCCCTTTAATATCGGTTTCATCAAATATTGTTGACATAGTACCCTATCTTTTCATTCTGAGATAGGCATCAATAAAATTATCTATCTCACCATCCATAACCTTTTCAAGGTTGCCAACCTCTTCATTTGTCCGGTGGTCTTTAACCATCCTGTATGGGTTAAACACATATGACCTTATCTGGCTTCCCCAGGCAATATCCTTCTGGTTCTGGTGCATCTCCTGTTTCTTTTGATCCTGCTTGCTCTTTTCGAGATCATAAAGCCTTGCCTTTAAGACCATCATTGCCATCTCTTTGTTCCTGTGCTGGGATTTTTCATTCTGGCACTGCACCACAGTATTTGTCGGGATATGTGTTATCCTGATAGCTGAACTTGTCTTGTTAACATGCTGCCCGCCCGGCCCGCTTGCCCTGAATGCATCTATTCTGAGATCCTTTTCATCTATATTGATCTCTATATCTGTGTCCACCTCAGGGATAACAGAAACAGATGCAAATGTGGTATGTCTGCGGCCTGTCGCATCAAATGGCGATATCCTGACCATGCGGTGAACCCCGTGTTCAGCCTTCATGAACCCGTATGCATATGGGCCTGATGCAGAGAAGGTTACGCTCTTAACTCCTGCCTCATCGCCAGGCATGTAGTCAATTACCTTAGTCTTATATCCCTTTGATTCACACCATCTCAGGTACATCCTGTAGAGCATTTCCACCCAGTCCTGAGACTCTGTGCCGCCAGCTCCTGCATTAATAGATACTATACAGTTTCTTCTGTCATCCGGATCCCTCATAAGGCACTGAAGATCAAGATTTTTTACCCTTTTCTCAAGGGAGTTTATCTCCTTTTTAAACTCTTCAATCGACTCCTTATCATCTTCTTCTGTGGCAAGCTCAATGAGCATGGAAAGATCATCCGTCTCCTTTTTAAGCCCTTCCCATCTCTCTATGATCTCTTTAAGATTCGACCTTTCCTGTGATATGCGTGAGACCTCGTCCTGGGGTTTGTCCCAGAAACAAGGTTTTGACATTATTGAATCGAGCCGTTCAAGCTCAAGCATTTTGGCATCAAGGTCAAAGATGACTCCGAAGCATTACAAGGATTTCATTAAGTGTTGCTAATTTTTCTTTAATATCATTTTCCATATATTTTTCTCCTTCACTGGTTATTAAATGAGCTGAGAAGATAACACCAAAAGGTATGAGAGTAAAGGGAATGATACTCGACCCAGATACGAATATTTATTCGCCCCTGCATATAATGCCCATTTCTCTCTCGTTCCTAGCCCCGAGTGTGAATGCCATACCCGACGCTCTGCGTCGATTCTTCTACCACTCGGTACACACATAAATCAAACCTTTCTTTCCGGCACAATTCCTCGCGCCTGAAATACAATATATCCTCTGTGTACAGGGTTAAAGTGGGATTATAAAATAGGTATACTGGCTATTTAGTATTTTATATCTGCTTCTTGCCATATGCATCTCTTATGAGATTACAGACGCAAAGCGTCAAGAGAAAGAAGTTCCCACAGTGACCGTGGGAACCAGAAAACCAGAAAGAATGACCCGATCTTAACCCTTCCCCCTGTATTTTAAGGTCAGCATCATATCAATAAAGACCATGACAGAGTTCAGGATATAGAGGCATATTACCTCATCCATACGGCCATATATCTTAAACATGATCCCGGAGGCATAACCCATTAACACTATACACAGAAAAAACATGCTTTTGGCCTTTGAAGACTTTGTTTTCCATGTCCTGTAGATGGAAAATGGCCAGGCAAGGCCAAAGCATAACAACATTATGGTTTCAAATATCTTTGCTTCCATTGTTCGTTTTTCTAGGCTTCTTTAAGTATCTTTATCGAACTCTTTACAACGAGATCCTTTTCTTTTTCCAGATGAGCTTCCATATATGGCGCTGATATATGGTTAATCAGGTCTTCAAGGCTCTCCCACCTCTCCATTATGGTCACCACATTCTCATCGAGCTCCTGTGGAGGAAGCCCTGTCTTGAAATCTACAGCAGGGAAATAATCTATGCACCCCTTCTCTGCCCTTACCTTTGGAACGATAGTCTTAAAAAGTTTTATAAACTCCTGGACCTTACCCTTTTTAACATGAACTGTTGCCAATACATTTATCATCTTCTATCTCCTTTTTTAAATTCAACTATCCTGAGTCTCTTTGCCGATCTGCCGGTAACAATCTTCTTTTCTTTCCTTTTAAATTCACCCTTATCCCTCTCCCTTGCAAGGGAGATTGAATAGTCATCAATCGTTATAAGTCGCCTTTTATAAAGGGAGCCGATGGCATTTTTATATATCTTTTTACTCACTCCAAACATGCTGTATATCTTTTCCGGTGGCGTCTTGTCTGAAATATCAAGCTCTCCCCCGCTTTCTTTAAGTAGTTTAAGTATCTTTTCCGAAAGAAGGTCAATATCCTCAATGTTCCGCTTTTGCAGACAGAGGTCAATCTTGCCATCTTCCCTTATCTTTTTAATATACCCCTTTACCTGCTGCCCCAATTTTAAGGGCTGGAAGATCTCATTTTTATAGAGCATGCCAAGGTGCTTACTATTTACAATGGCCTTGTATCCCATGGGGGTGATCTCTCCTATTATAAGATCAACACGCTCCCCCACCCTTAACTCGACCGGTTCAATCTCATTTATCTCTTCCTGTACCGGTTCAGGGCGAGGTCTGCGCTTTACTATTATCCTGCCTTTTTCTCTTTGCTGGCCTGGTTTCTTATATTCTGTCATTTTTTTATCCGCTTTCTATCTGTTCATTATTATCTGAACTGGGCCTTGAATGCCTCAAACTCCTGTTTCAAATCATGCAATTCACTGCGCAGCATGGCTATTTCATCCTTAAATAAATTAATCTGTTCAACATCACTCTCTTTCGCCCTCTCTTTATTATCTGATGTCTGATTATGTTCCTCCAAATGTACAACCGGATCACCTTCAAGCAGATGAGTATAACGGCACTCCTTGCGGCCAGGCTGCCTTGGGAGCGCCTTTACAAGACCAACCCGTTCCAGATTTGAAACAGTCTCCTGCAACTCTTCAAGGGATGCAAAAGGATAAAGCCTTTCTGTACGGCTGCGTATCTCGCCGGGGGTCTGTGGACCTCGTACAAACAGTATGCACATAACAGCCTCTTCGCTTCGCTTCAGATTGTATCTGCCGGAAAAGGTCTGCGCATATCTTTGAACCCTGCTCCCGCTGCTCTCCATTGCACACTTCTTCTGGCGAAGCCCCTCAAGGGCCGCTGATACAGTCTCTTCCGTATAGGAGGTAACCGGATCACGGTTTGACTTCTGGTTACATGCATTAACAAGGGCATTGAGTGAAAGGGGATAATATTCAGGCGTTGCCATCTCCTTTTCCATAAGGCAGCCAAGCACCCTGACCTCTTCATCTGTAAGTAAAATATCCATATTGTCTACCCATATTTTTTCATTAACGATTGCAGATTCCTTCTAAAATATCAATCTGAATATTATCAGGCGCTCTTCTGAGGACGGAAAAAATATCGGTAAAATCGTTCATCGGAAAACCGCCTCATTAGTCTTACCATTAAGAAAATAACCATCATGGCAAAAATAAACCTGAATAAAAGAACACCTGAAACATGTCCGCCCAGGAATATCATTAAAAGGGTATCCTCTATCATACTGTGCATCAGCCCCATAAAGGAGAGTGAAAAAAATACCTCTCTTTCAGGCAGCCTTCCCGAATGGGCTTCTCGTATAATCAGACCACCTCCATAACCGATACCCATTGTCATACCTATTATGGTGACAGGAACCGCATCCTTGCTGATACCCATCAATTTGAGGATCGGTTTGAGCACACGGCCCAGGATATCTGTCATATGGAGCCAGTTCAGCAATCTGACTGTAACAAGCAGGAGGAGGATTATCATATAGATAGATAAAAGTGTTTTTAACTGGGATATGGCCCATACCCCCCATGAGGGGTCAATAGTGCCAGGCTTCCATACAGCAATAAATTCAGTTTGCAGTAACCCGGTTATATTATATATGTGATTAAGCAAAATCCCTGAAACAAGCGCACCCGCTACCCTGAAGACAAGCATGAACCTAAGCCTGATACCCGCCTTACGGGCGATCCCAAGCTCTATTGGGAGGCTATGGGCCACAAGCATCATTGTTGCAAGGATAGTCACCTGTGCAACTGTAGGATGCTCATTAATTACCATTGAGGAGAACACGATGATTGCGGTATAAAGATTCAAGATTATGGCAGTTGCCCATACTACCCCCATTGAGCCGGGAAGCCCTGCTATTCCCATAACATGCCCCAGTGCAAGACCGGCATAGTCTATAACACCCCAGTCTGTTAAAAGCTTTGTAGCGATTGTGACCGGGATAACGATCTTGAACAGGACAAGGCTGGTCTTCCATGTTTCAGCCAGAAGTATCTCACCCTGTCTCTTCAGGGAATCCATAAATGCTTTTATTTCCATATGTGTTTCAAATAAAAAATTTTCTATGCCCCTAAAACATATATCTATCTCCCCGAGTCCATTGTCCAGCCATTTCCCAGCCCGTATGGCAAAGTAACAAATGGCGCTGCCTCCACATGGTGAATCAGCCCGTCACGTATGGCAAAGGTCTCCATAGTTACCAGGTTCAAAATCATACCAGGCGGGTCACCCGGTTTTGCTGTGCGGCTTGTACCGTCGTGCACAAACAGAGGAAATGTGCCAACGATCTGTTTTTCTTCATCAATAATAAGCACCCTGCGGGGTCTGATGCGCTTCATATGGGCAAATGTCTTTTCGTTGATCTGCTCTTCACAGGTAAGCATGCTGAACCTGAGCATCTCCTTGCCCTGAGGAGTGTCTGCCGTAGGGATAAATGGTGCAGGCATCATGCGGCCACCAGGCGGCGGATTATTTACTGTCTGGTACCCGTTTTCATGTCTTACACACTCATCTGCAAATGCCCCAATCTTGCCATTATCCCCTTCAAGGGCATCAAAATATGTATTTGCAACGCGATACAGCATATCCCTTGAAGCCCTTTTGTCTACCAGCACATCCTCCGTAAGCAGGGGCACAGGTGTTGTAAGAAGCGGTATTGCCGCATCATTTATATCACGGTCATAAAGATGCTCTATCTCCTGTATCTTGCCCCTGTCTATCTTGAGCCTTACAGCAACCAGTGCATTACGTCCGCCTATTCAGAGCCGCGTCTGTAGGGCCCCC
>CAZXUA010000007.1:36936-46055 GCA_964643755.1 uncultured Desulfatiglans sp.
CAACATATATCTTAAACCCTGTTGGCTCTGTCTTTGTGCGCCATAAGACGCCCTCTCCTACATCCATCATCCCTGTATTTTCGGTCATACGGACATCCATAGAAAGAGGCGGGGTGCTGTTCATATCCTTCTTGAATATGGCATTCATATAGCCATCCATGATAGCAACCAGGCATGCCCTGTCACACTCCTTTTTATCTGCCTTATCCCATTCCGGTTCTGTACATAAGAGGTTGCTGCTCATTAAGCCTGTAATCATTAACAAAACCAAATAATACCACAATCTAAGAAATCTTCTGTACCCCATGATGACCTCCTCAATAATGATGTTAATCGTGACATTTGCCAGAAAATTAAAAGAAGATAACAGCAAAAGGCTTGACAGTAAAGGAAAAGGTTATGGGGAGGGGCATGAGAGAGATAGACAGGGTATTAAACTCATTTTGAGGTCTTATAGATTAACAAAATATCTTATCTGAAACTTGAAACCGTCATACAAGTCAGGCACCAGTTCATAGCCTCTGGTCAATTATAATTCTATGACTAAAAGTATAATGTATACTGGATACCTACTCAGTTGTTATTAAATGCTTGGATACTCTTTCTATACACTTCATGCGGTAAATCTTTTTGAATGCAGCAATTATCCCTCTGAATCCTGTTTTAAAAATATTCGCCCATAGTCTAGGATGAATATCTTTCTTTCTGCGTGCTTGCCTTCCGGCAATAAATGCAGGTTGCATCTGGAGTTCTCTCAAGGCATTCAGCTGTGCCTCAATATCATGGGCCTCTGTCCTTCTCTGAAGGCTTATCACCTTAATCATAATTTCAACATCCTTAACATTACAGCCTGTTTTCTCCTAACACTGCTTTACCTCAAACATGAATTGACCCATCTCAATTATAAACAGGCTGATGCATGGTTAATCCAGGCCTTTACATCATCCATGGTGAATTTGAATCCCCTTGGGACCTTAACCTTTCCTGATTTAACAGCATTCTGGCATGCATTATACAGTTCTTCAGGAATAGCATTAGAGAGCTGTTTTACTGATGTTATTTTGCTGCCCTCAACAAGGAGTTCAACTACCTGTTCTTTAAAACCTGAAATTACGAGTTGGGACATCAGCGCTGCCATGTCTATTATGCCCTGAGCCCGAGACTCGCTTATACGAATGGCACTGGCAATAACAGGGGCCTTTGCCAGGCTGAGTTCGCCAATAGTAGTGATATTTATTTTTGCAAGGGCATTCTCAAGCTTATCTCCAATGCTTTCTATCTCTCTAACAGGAGTATTTCCAAGGTCAACCCAGAACTGTATTGCAACTTTAGATTTATCTGCATGTTCTGAGGCCGCTGGAATCTGTCGCACAACCTTACCTAGCTGCCCTTTGTCTGCTGCACCAGTTTCATTCTCAGGTGCTGCATGGGCTTCAAACTGCCAGCCAGTAGCTTTTAAAAAGGCTGTTGCCTCATTAAGCCTCATACCTGTAATTGAAGGCACCATATCCGTTTTGGTAATCCCTTCAGGGTTTGTATCTACTGGTGTCCGAGATGCAAACTCACCTATTGAACTGACAAAGGACATGCGTAATGTTGACAACATCCCTGGATTGATGTTTCCACTCGCTATATCATCGGATGAGACCGGTCTGACAGACATATTGCCACGTGAGTCTGAACTTACTGTGACCTTTACCTCAAGTTCAGCATTGCTTAAAATCATATTAACCTGTGAACTCAGATCAGGTACAAGTCTTTTCTGTGCATCAGTAAATGACTGGCCTGCAGATTGAAGAAAAGTTCCAAGATCAATTTCCTTTATCGTTACCTTATCAGCCATGATGCTCTCTCCTGTTTCTCTATTATTTTTTTGTGATGGTGTTGCGAGATGGTTCAATCCTTAAGGGGGATGGAACTGGAACCAGGGTTGCTGTCAGCTTTGATGCTATTTTTACATCACGACCCAGCTTACGTTCTGTTCGGATATTACTGGTATTTGCAAAAAGGGTTTTACGTCCCTTGGTTTCGGATGTTTCATTTTCAACTATTTCAAGGTCCATGGCAACCTCAACAGTTGCCTGAGAAAACTGGTAAAAAGTCGGAGTCATGCCCAGTTCAAGCAATGAAACTGTCTGCCTCTCTCCCTCTTTAAAGGTGACATCACCCTTTTCATCTATTACCTCAGTAATGTTCCTTACAACCTCAACTTTAGTATCAGCCAGTTCTACAAGCATCTCCGCAGAGGCCCTGTCAAGGCTTAATTGAGCATCTGCAATTCCTTCAGAAAGCATCCTGATCAAATCGGCAAACGAGGTTGATGGAACCTCTTTTACCTTTGTCTCTGCCGGAACAATAGGTGTTCGGAATGCATTTTGTTTTTTATAATTAATATTGGATTCCATTTCATACTCCTGTATTCAATATAAGAGTCATCACAGTTATATCAGTAAAACACAAGAACAGTCGGTAATAGCATGCAAAAACCATATTACATGCTATTACCGAGCCGGTCATACTTGCACATCAATGAAAAATCAACAGTTGCCTAATAATACTTTATGCTGGCGGTGTCGGCGCCGGCCTGTTATCAACAAAAATCAGCTCGGGCGCTATCCTCGGAGGAGGAGGAACCGGCACCATCTTAGTCATTAGCCGGCTTGTACCATGAACCTCCTTTCCGAACTTGCGGTTGTGTGACACATCTACATTAACCGAGGCGCTGAAACAGCCAAAGCCGACCTTTGCCTTTGCGCTAACCTTGACGTTTGTCTCTGTCGATGTGGTGGTTTTAATGTCCATGGTCACCTCTATTGTTGCCTCTGAAAACTGATAAAATGTCGGCAGCAGACCAATCTGAAGAAGTGATACATCAACCGGATCTGAATTGGTAAATGATACCTCACCGGATGAACTTATTGTCTGCGTTACGGCCATAACCAGCGGAACAGTAGTCTCCGCCAGCATTTTAGCTGTCTCGACAGAGTTCTGGTCAAGGGCCCTCTGCGCCTCGGCAATGCCAAGCCCCAGCTTCATTACCATCTCCGGAAGGGGAACTGCCAATAATTCTTGTCCTACACTAGCCATATTAACCTCCTGATATTTGTTAATAATTGATTACTCAAATAACTACTCACTGCCATTCACCTAAAAGTTAATTTGTTTTAAAAAGTGTTACATTTGAAAATCGGTTAGTAAAACACTATATTTTTGCTGCACTTCGGATACTTTGAAACAATATTTCAAAAACAGAAAAGAGATTTTTGATATTAAAAACTGTTTATTGAGATACTTCTATACACCGTTGTTCGGGCGTTTGACACCCCTGGATAACATCTCGGCTACCTTATTTAACCGGTTTACATCCACTGTGACAGGCCCGATGTGGGATATCTCACGGCTTGACTTTAATGACAGATATCCTGTGAATGGCAGCGCTGCCAGCATTTTTTTTCCATTGAAACGGAGTGCGATCTCACCTCCAACCGATTTTACTAGAGAATCCATTGGAAAACCGCAGCCAATAATCAGATACATGCCCCGGGCAGGGCCAGTTATTTTAATGCTTGCCCCCATGGCTGCTGCCATAGAAGATTTAACCTCTGTTTCATTGACAGGCATAATTGTATACAAAATTACCTTTCTATCTGAACCACCACAGTTAGCAGATATTAAGAGAGTGAATATTTATATGGTGAAAAAGTAAGACTGTATCAATAACAAGATCAAGAGAGTGGAATTATAAAGCTATAATATTTGCATGTCAACAAATTAATCTTCAAAACAGACCTGTATACAAGATATGCCCTCTGTATATCGTGACAATTTTTCACACATTTTTCATTTTTCATTCTTAATCATTTCATATGAGATTTTTAGAATCTAGGATGAGTTGTCATTATTTTGCAGCTAGGGTAAAGTGAGTCAATTTAAATGGAGGAGCTATGAAACACAGGATTCTGATCGTTGAAGATGAGCCAGCCATCGTTGATAAT
Organism: uncultured Desulfatiglans sp.; assembly: GCA_964643755.1. GTDB lineage: Bacteria > Desulfobacterota > DSM-4660 > Desulfatiglandales > HGW-15 > JAAZBV01. Next base: position 40,932 of record CAZXUA010000007.1, read on the forward strand.
ATCCAGTATGCCCTTGAGACTGAGGGCTTTGAAACAATCTGCTTTTCCGAGGGTAAAATTGCCCTTGAGTGTCTGGGTAGAGAAGCTATTGACCTTATAGTACTGGATATCGGCCTCCCTGATATAAGCGGTTTTGAACTGTGCAAGGATATCCGTAAAAAAACCAGTACACCGATCATCTTTCTCACGGCACGCACAGAGGAGGTTGACAGGATTGTTGGCCTTGAGATAGGCGCAGATGACTATGTTACAAAGCCATTCAGCCCGAGGGAACTCACTGCAAGGATAAAGGCCGTGTTGAGAAGAACAGCCACTTCCAATGAAAATTCACATGAAAATGGGATATTCCATATTGATGAATCACGCAGGAGGATAACCTATAAGGGTAAACCGGTTGACCTGTCAAAGTATGAATTCAATATCTTAAAGACATTCATTCAGAGGCCAGGGCATGTCTTTTCACGTGACAGGCTCATGGACATGGCATGGGAAGAACCGGAGGCAAGCCTTGACCGAACGGTTGACGCCCATATAAAAAATATAAGGGCCAAACTCAAAAATATAGACCCTGATACAGACCCTATCATAACCCACAGGGGTGTCGGATATTCATTGAGGGATGATCTATGAAACTGGGCCTTCGTATATTCCTCTGCTATTTGCTGATCTTTGCGGCATGTTTCTTTTACCCGATAAACTGGGTGCTTGATCATCTCAGGATCCGCTACCTTGAGGGTGTTGAAGATGTGCTGGTTGACCAGGCCAATATCCTTTCTGCCATTGCCGGAAATGATATGGAAAAGGGTTCTCTTGATGTAAAAAAGTGGGAAAGGATATTCAGGGATATCAAATCGCGGGAACTCTCATCAAGGATATATGATTTTGACAAGACGAATGTGGATATGAGCATCTATATAACAGACAAAAATGGAAAGCTCATCTTTGATTCTGAAGAGAGAGAGAATATCGGCAAGGATTATATGAAATGGAGGGATGTAAGACTCACCCTGAGAGGAGAATATGGCGCGCGTACAACAAAAAAATATGAAAATGACAACAAATCGTCAGTACTCTATATCGCTGCACCTATAATTATAAAAGGCAAAATCGCCGGTGTACTGACTGTAGTAAAACCCACCACCAATATAAATACATATATAGACAAGGCAAAACCGGAGATATCGAGGGTAAGTCTCCTCTCCGCCCTTTGCGCTGTTATCTTGAGCCTTGTAGCGACCCTATGGATAATAAGACCCATCAACCGCCTGAAGATATATGCTGAGAATATAAGGCAGGGAAAACGCACCTCATTTCCAAGGCTCGACAACACAGAGATAGGTGACATGGGCCTGGCCTTTGAAAGGATGAAGGAGGCGCTTGAGGGCAAAAAATATGTTGAGCAGTATATACAGACACTCACCCATGAGATCAAAAGCCCTGTCTCTGCCATAAGGGGCGCAGCAGAACTCCTTGAAGAGAATATGCCCGAGGAGAGAAGAGACCGCTTTCTGGCAAACATCAGAACCGAGGCGAACAGGATTCAGAATATCATAGACCGAATGCTTGAATTATCTGAGCTTGAAAATCGTAACAGGCTGCATCAGCTTAAGGAGATAGATCCCGGTGCAATGATAAGAACAGTCATTGAGAGCAAACAGCCCATGCTGCTTAAAAAGAATATAGCGGTTAATATAAAGATTGATGAAGAGCTGCATGCATCCGGTGACCCATTCCTGCTCCACCAGGCCGTATCAAACCTTGTCCAGAATGCAATAGATTTCAGCCCCTCCTGTTCAGAGATCACTGTTGCAGCTAACAGAGATGGCGATATGATTGCAATTGAGGTCATTGATAATGGATCAGGCATACCTGATTATGCCCTTGAAAAAATATTTAATAAATTTTTCTCACTGAACAGGCCGGACACAGACAAAAAAAGCACAGGCCTTGGCCTTAATTTTGTGAGAGAGGTTGCAGAGCTTCATCAGGGTAAGGTTGTTATTGAGAATCGCCCTGAGGGTGGGGTGAAGGCAACCTTTATATTGAAGATTCAAGATTGAAGATTCAAGATTAAAGACTGTAGATTCAAGATTGAAGATTCAAATTTCAAGATTAAAATTCAAATACTTATATATTATCTTTTATGGCCTTTCAGGTTTGATGATTTTAATTATTTAATAAAACCTGAAATTTGTTTTGATAAAGCAAGTAATTCGGCACTTAAATTTTCAAATTCAACTTTATTAATATAGCCCAGGTCAAAAGCAATATATAGCTGAGTTCGAACCTCTCCAGATGATCCTTTAGCAATATAAAGAAATTGTATAATTTCCTTATTTGTTCCTCTTTCAAATCCTTCGGCAATGTTAGACATTATGGATACACTTGCTCTTCGGATCTGATCCCTTAATCCATAATCTCTTGAAAATTTCTCTTTTTCAGAAAGCAGATAAACTGTTTTAGCAATTGTTCTTGCCTTTTGCCATCTTTCCATTTCCTCAAACTTCAAAATTGCTGACATAGCTCTCTCCCAAAGGTATAGCCTTTGATAAATTTTGAATCTTGAATTTTGAATTTATTCTTGAATCTTGAATTTAATATTATAATAACAATAAATTATTATCCCTAAAATGATTGTCCCTCCCCCATATATAAGCACAAATGGATTTCCAATTACAGTATGTATAATAATCCAGAAATTGCTCAGTATAAACAGCACAGGGGTAACAGGATAACCGAATGTCCGGTATGGACGTTCAATTGCTGGTAATTTTATTCTGAGGATAACAAGCCCGATCACTGTAAGCATCGCGAAGAGTGAAAGTGTGAAGCCTATATACATTAATAGCTTATCAAATGAGGAGGTGATCACCATGATTATGGCAATAATTGCCTGTAGCAGGATAGCCTTGCCCGGCGTGGTATGTTTTGGATTAACATCCCCAAACCATTTTGGAAATGCATTATCCCTTGCCATTGCATAATATACCCTCGGCCCTGTCATTATCATTGCGCTTATGACAGATAAAAGGCAGATTGTTATTGCGCCGGAAAATATGCTCCCGATCCTTACACCGAAAAGGGATATTGCCGCTGTTGCACCCACATCTTCAATACCTGTCATCTCAGATACCGGGAGTGCATATATGAAGAGCAGGTTCAGGAGCATGTAAAGGGCCATAACAACTATTGTTCCCCATAAGAGAGAAAGGGGTATATTTCTTGACGGCTCCTTTATCTCTGAGCCAATATAGGCAGCCGCATTCCAGCCGCTGTAAGCAAATGATATATAGATTAGTGATGATGCAAACTCACCGGTGAATAATGATTCAGATACAGGGCCTGAGCTGAAATTTTCAAGGCTGCCTTTCCCAATAAAAAAACCGAGAGTAATAAAGGCAAGTATCACTATTATCTTAAATGAGGTTAAGATGTTCTGCACCCTGCTTCCAAAACTCAGGCTGTACCAGTGGGCAATAGAAAACAGGATAATGACAGAGATGCCTGTTATTGTATAAAAAGCTAAAGGAATAACGCCAAACAGATTAAACACCTCTGTACCTGAAGCCTCTGCGCCAATGCTCCTGAAAAGATATTTTGAAAAGGCAATGGATGCAGCGGCTATTGGAGCGGAAAAGCCTACAATCAGGGATACCCATCCTGAAAGAAAACCAAATGGTTTTCCTATGCTCTCCCTTAAAAAGACATATTCGCCCCCGGCCTTTGGGAATATTGCACCCAGTTCACCATAACAGAGGGCTCCTGTAAGGGCCAGTATGCCGCCTATAAACCAGCAGAGGAGCATTGCAGCCGGGTTTTTAAGGGATTCCATTATATAACCTGAGGTGGTAAAGACCCCTGTGCCTATCATATTGGCAATAACAAGTATTACAGCAGTGCCAAGCCCTATAGTTCTTTTCAGTTGATTGTTTTCATCCATTTGCACGCTCATATTTTTTTAAACAAAATCTAATGCTATTCAGATCATTATTTTCACAATAAGCCAAGGTAAACAGCTTGTAAAGGAAATAGCTTATGAGGTTTGGTAGAGAATAAAATGTACCCAGCTTTAAGGAAGTATGTTTTCCCAAAAGCGAGGTACAATTTTTTCATACAGACAATAAAATAGTATAACGATTAATGCCTGTGGGCCTTTGATGATGCCTCAAGGCACTAACCAACAAAAACAAGAAAAAGATTCTTTTCCTTTTCTGAATCGATTGTACTCTTGAGACCTTTTATATCGGTAATAACAATCTTTTCACTTCCGGAATATCCTGCACGATAAGCAATATGGACCGGTGTATCATGTTTATATATCGTATTGAATAAATCAGCCATTGCAGAAAGATCCTTCATTGCCATAAACACACTCAATGTCTCACCGTTTTTAGCAGCCGCCGCAAACAGGGGTTTGTTTTCAAGAATTCCTCTTGATGTTGTAAGTACCATTGTTCCCTTACACCCTTACATCCGGTGTGCCTGTTTAACAACGCACTCGCCACATTAAAGGAACTCAAACCGGGAATTATTTCAAACATATCCTTATTAAAATGCTCACTGATATACTCTGACCCGCTCCATACTGTTGGATCACCATATTCAAGGATTGCTACATGTTTGCCCTTGTTTAGCTCTGCCTTTATTGATTCAGCCATTGCAGTTCGTCTCTCTTCCACTATTTTTTTCAGGTCATCCTGAGATACACCCGGATTCTTCTTTTTTACCTCAGGGGGTGAAAAATCATATATATCAAATAAAACAGGCCTATCACCCATATATTTGCCAAACCTCTTCTTTATGTCTGGCGAACATATAAATGCATCTGCCCTTGACATGGCAGTAATGGCCTCTATCGTGATAAGGTCAGTGTCGCCCGGCCCTACTCCGATGTAGGTAAGTTTTGGCGCCCTTTTCAGATCAATTACCTCTATCCTGTCTACAGATTTGATATCGTGTCCTTTCGGCAAGCCTGCGCAGGGCAAAAAAAGAGTAAAAAATACCATGGGTCTGATATTTTTCTGGAGCGGTCACTACAGGCGAGCGATTTATCATCCTGAAGGAGGATAGTTTTATTCGACAGAAGGGACAGCTTCTTTATAATTCCATGGCATCCACTGGCCT
>CAZXUA010000008.1:0-44835 GCA_964643755.1 uncultured Desulfatiglans sp.
CTCTCTTATGGCATATACAGTGGCGCTGTTACCGCTGTCATTCAATACCCAGAACAGATCCTCTCTGTAACGGGACATGGCCATACCGCTTACCTCTCCGAGGTAACTTTCCGTGATGGCCCCGACCTTCTTAACATCAGCAACCTTTTCCTCTGACTCCACATGGGCACATGCCGATGTAAACAGGATAATAACAATATAAAGAACCCTTGATTTTGTGAGCATATAAAGTGTTTTCATATAAACCCCCTGATTACTTATTGATGGCCTCTCATTAATTATGTATAGCCCCTAAAGTAATACACTTCAACCCTTTTATACTCAATCACAAAAGGCGAATGTTTAGAGAGCTTAATTAACCCATCCTAAAGATTTATTCTATCACACTCTTCCACCCGCGTCTCTTCAGATCAAAGCCCCACCGATTTCAGGAAGAGGCTGAAAGGCTGAATTATGGATCAAGAGGCTCCTTTGGATTGCACTGAAGGGCGTTTTTGTCAGGAAAATACTCACTTGTGTTCTCGCTCAATTTTTTAATTGCACGGTAAGGCACACAACCAAGCTCCATCATAAACCGTTTTTCCATCTTGTCTATAAATCCGTTCTGTCCCGGATCAGTGATAATAACGATCTTTTTGTCAGCGGGCATATTAAATAGGTAGATCATGCGTGCGGTGTTGCGCATATTGGTTGTGGTATGGCGCGCATAAGGCTCTATAAATATCATATCCTCCGGGATGGAGAGATCCTCTACAAGGTATCTCTTCATCTCTACTGCCTCACAAAATGGGGTTTTGTTCGGATGCACATGACCTCCTGAAACAACAATAAAGGGGGCAGCCCCCTTTCGAAAATACTCTGCTGCCATCCTGCACCTGATAATGCTCTGCGGGTCAATGTTAATGCCCTCCTTTTCAGGCCCCTTTCCAGGCACAAGGATAACGCTGTATGGATAATCTGCCCAGTTTACCCTCTTTATTTTTTTAAAAGCTTTTTTGTTCATGCCCCCATACAAAGGCTCATAGAGGGCAGCCTCATCCCGACCGTTTAGGAGCAGCGCATTTATTGCCATATTGACTGGCGTTTCAAAAAAGCCCTTTTCCCCAATACCCTTTATCTCATCACTCATCATACCCTTTAACTCTTCAATGAAAAACCTCTCATCAGGCTTAAATGAGATGGAGTCTGTTGCAGCATAAAAGGGCTCTTTGCCTTTTATATAGACATCAAGGATATGAGTCACCCCCTCAGCCACACTGTTCCATGCTGCCCTGATATACTCGGTGTTATTATATGAGGCATACAGATTATATGACCCTCTCTCCCTGAGATTTGATATCAAAGAGTTTAATGATTTATCCTGTGTGGATAATTTTATAAGTTCACTGGCAATAACAGTTACCTCATCCTGGCTCCATTTAAGGGCATCAGCATAACAGCCTGCATCATTGCACTGTTGCAGGGCGGTTTCTATGCGCGCCCTGTGCTGACCTGCCAGTCTTTTCAGTTCAGGATTTTTGCCTATTCTTTTTAATAACCCGGGGCTCTTTTTAAGGGAGGTGATAAAGGGGAAGACCTTGCTTTCTATTATTGCGCTGCGATCTTCATTTTGCGCATGAGCGTTTATACTGGCCAGCAAACAGCTCATTAATATCAGCAATATCCATATCTTTCTCCGGCATGCCCTGTGAACCCTATTGGTATCCATTCCTCTATCCTTCTGTAAAAATGATTTTTCTAAAACCTGATAAGCTCCATAAGCTCTTCCCTTGAAAATCCCTTTAACAGACCGGGGTCATCCTCTTTTATTACGCTCTCCATAAGGTCCTTTTTCTTGCCTATTATTGCAGAGATCTTTTCCTCAAGCGTCCCCTCAGTAACAAGCTTGAACACCTGAACGCCGCGCTTCTGGCCAATCCTGTGAACCCGGTCTGTTGCCTGATCCTCCTTTGCCGCATTCCACCACCTGTCATAGTGTATTACCACAGAGGCGGCAATAAGGTCTATGCCAACACCTCCTGCCTTGAGGCTCCCGATAAAGACCCTGCAATCAGGGTCATCGGCAAAGCTCTTAACAATCCCCCCTCTTTTTCTGCTTTTCCCGGTAAGGGCAACATGACCGATACCCTCCTTTGCAAGATATCTCTCCATGATATCTATCATGTCCAGGTACTGGCTGTATACCACCACCTTGTTGCCATTTTCTATGGCCTCGTCAAGTATCTCCTTGAAGAGCTCCCATTTGCCTGATTCATACTCCTCATATTTTTCCGGCGCCTTTTCAACAAGGGCAGGGTGGTTGCATATCTGTTTTAAGAGATTCAGAAGGGCAAATATGTGCATGTAGGGCACAGGCTCATCACTGTTTTTAAGCGATGCAAGGAGACCGGCGCCCCTTGAATTAACAGCATCCCTGTAAAGCTTTACCTGATGACTACTTAGGGTGCAGCTCAGGATATCCTCAATCTTATCGGGCAGCTCATCCAGCACACTCATTTTCATGCGGCGCAGTGTAAATGGAGATATCACCCTTGCGAGCTCTTCCTGTGCCTTTTTATCCCCGCGCTCCTGTATGGGGGCAATGTACCTGGTATGAAAAACAGAGTCGGATCTTAAGTATCCTGGCATCGTAAGGTCAAACAGCGCCTTTAACTCCTCAAGCCTGTTTTCTATAGGCGTGCCTGTCAATCCTACCTTCATATCGGCCATGATACCTGATGCAGCCTTATAGGCAAGGGTCTCAGGGTTTTTTATATGCTGTATCTCATCAAAAACCGCCACAGAAAAGGGTATCTTTTTAAGTTTGTCAATATCCCTTGACAAGACGCCGTATGATGTGAGTATGAGGCTTTTCTCCCTGAGAGCAGAATCAATGTCCCGGTCGCTCCCGTGATAGACCACCTCCTTGAGCGATGGTGCATGAGCCTTTACCTTTGTTTCCCAGTGGCTGAGCACTGTTGTGGGACACACGACAAGGAATGGCGCTGTTACAGCCTGCTGCTCCCGCAGGCACAGTAGAAATGCCATGATCTGGTGGGTCTTGCCAAGTCCCATGTCATCACAGAGAAGCCCGCCGAATGAGTTTTCATAGAGATAAAATAGCCATTCAGCGCCGATCTGCTGATACTGCCTGAGCGCTGATTTAAGCCCCCTGGGCGCCTCAAAGGGCCGTGATGGTTTAAGCTCCATTATCCTTTTTACAATCTCTTTTATTTCACTTTTGTCTCCTGCAACAGTAATCTCCCTGCCCGTAAAGTTAAGCCTGAGCAGCTCCATGCGGGATAGTTTAAGGTCGTTTGTTTCGCCCGGTTCAAAATCCATAAAATAATCGGTCACCTTTCTGATCTCTGCGGTGCCGGTATCTATCCAGCCTTTTTCCGTTCCTATGTATCTGTGCCCCTCCCTTGCAGCCCTCAGGATATCATTAAGGGAGATATCACTGTCACCAAACCGATACTTTATAGAGAGCCAGCACCAGTCGCGGTCTATAGCCGAAGGGGTTACCTCTATCCTTTCATAGTCCTTTATAATCCTGATTGCCCTTACCTGGTCTGAGATCAGGTTGGATTCATTTAATAACTCATCCCCGTATTCATCCAGGAATTCGGGGATCTGGGATCTTTTAAGCACCATCTTTACAGGCGCCCTGAACTTACGCTCCTTTCCGGGTGTCTCAAGCTCTGTCATTATGCCCAGTTCAGGTATATACATGAGGTCGCCATATGTGAACATCTCAAGGTCATCCCTTTTAAAGAGGCTCCGCTCGCCATCCTGCTGCATCACCTCTATTACCGGCCGTACCTCAAGATCAAGCTCTGTATTGATATCTATATTGAATATGGATTTAAGGGGCACAGGCTTTATTGGCATGGCATTCTGGTTGGGCAAAATCTGGCTGAATGTGTTAAGCAGTTTTTTAACCACCTTTCTGGGGACACTGAAACTCATAAAAGGTTGATCTTCGCTGTTTTTACAGGTAACAGTAAATGCCCCTGTCTTTTTATCTATTGCAGGCGTCATGGAAAAATCCACATTGCCCAGTTCCCTCCATGCATGATATGCCATGCGGTACCAGAAGCCCTCCTCCAGGAGCTGCCCCCTTGTCTTGAAACCGCTTTCACGCATGATCCGCTCATTCATGGTCATGGTGACATTATACAATCGGTCTAAAATATCAAATCTTGTTGGGGCAATAGGTTCGCCCTTTTCCTTTGAAAGGCCGATACAGCGCTCAATAAACCTCTCTGCATCATCACTGTGCCCAAAATAGCGCATCAGCTCATTTTTATCTTTATCTGTTGCAATGATGATATCGCCTGATTTCCTGGAGACCCTTTTTAATGAGATCTTCTTAAGGGAAATGGCCTTTCCGTCCATTAGTATGGAGGCAATCTGATACCATATGCCTGTCCTGAAGGCATCATCAAAGGGCTTGCCTTTACTTAATGCGCCATACACCTTTTTCAGGGCGAGCATATGGTCGCATGCATCACTTTTAGATACCCTGCATGTGCATGTCAGTGTACCTGCGGAGCCGTATTCTTTATATATCAGGTAGGCGACGCCCGGCCTTTTGTCAGTCTTGTCAGGCATCAGGGCAATTGCCTTTCTATGAATTTCACACCGCCTGAGTAAGGCAGTGATTTCCGGTTTTGTCACCTTTTTTTGAGCCATTTATGTACCATCTGTCGATTTTAAGAGGTTTAATTATTTTTTTTACAGGATGGTGATCTTTATACTATATAAAGCGTTTATGCAATAACCAGTGTTTAAAAAAAGCGATATAGATGATGGATGAAAATAAGATAGATATGCATTCAGAAATCCCTGGCTTCATGCTCCCTAAAAAACTTGCTGGCACAGCAGAGGGGGAGAAAGTAGCTGGTATCCTCCAAAGTAATCTGAAGCCTGTAAAGCCTGGGAGTGGATATTATCTTCCCCTGTTCCAATTTACTTTGCATATAAAAGAGGCGCTGAACAGCGCCAGGAGGAGAGGCAGCCTAATACGCGGTATGGAGGATGCGGAAAAGATGCTTGATGCGGAAAGGGCAGGCATTTTATCGGTTGATATGAAAACCGAGCACGAGAGGGTTGAACGCATATCCAGGCTGATTGTTGCGGCAAATGACGGGAGTGACAGGTTTTATAGGCTGATAAAAAGGGTGGCTGGGAGGAACAGACCAAGGGTTATGGCCATTGAGCTTGATATGACCTCCTATGAGCTCGGGGAGGCAATCTTTGGCCCGGGAAAAAGGGCGCTTTTTTTACTTGTAAACCATAAGGATGCGGTTATTAATCTGTTGAAATCCCTCATTATTTAGAATATTTCTTAGCCAATAAATAACTCAAGGTTTTATCCCCTTATACCGATAAGACTCAATAGACTAAAAACCCGGCGGAGTAAATTATTAAAGCATATGATAAAGTCCGTTTTAAGAAGGATTAACCGACAAAATAAGATCTTTTTGGCCTTTATAGTTCCTCTATTTTTTGCCCTTTTCGTGGTGCATTTTTCCGCATCCGGGGTTACACCGGGGCGGTCTGATGATACCTTAACCATGGACTATCCATCAGGAAGATTTTTTCTTAATATCATTGATGGCAGGATAACCCTTATTGCAAAGGATAGCCCCCTTGGCTCGGTACTGGAAGAGATAGGAAACAGGAGCGGGGTTAAGATAATCTTAAGCCCAGCCATTCGGTCAAACCGGGTGACCCTTGACTGGAAAGGCATCCCCCTTGAGGAGGGCATCAAAAAACTGGCAGGAAACGCCGGGCTTGTTTATAAAAGGGGTGAAACAGGTGCCATATATCTGTCAGAGGTGCATGTTGTCCCCTCATCTTCAGAAGCGCCTGACAGGGCAGATAAGAGGGAGATTGATTTCAAAATGCCTCTTTCACCCGGTGAAGAGGAGGAGACAGCCAATCCCCGGAAAGGATCAGGGAACCTATCACCCGGTAGAGAGATATCAGGAAAAGAAGAAGATGTCAGTATAGTAATGAATGAAATGGTGATCCGCTTTAACAGGGATTTGAGTGAGGCGGAGATTAATAAATTTCTCACAGATTCAAACATCACCATTAAAAAATATATAGCGGCGCTCAACTATCATGTCCTGTCACTGCCTGATGGCATGACATATTATGACGCCCTTGCATATTTTAAATCAAAAAAGATGCTCTACCAGGCTGAGCCCAATTATATTATACCCATAAAGGCACTTCCGGATGACCCCTCCTTCCCATTGCAGTGGGGCCTGAATAACAGCGGGGGCTCTGGGGTTAATGATGCCGATATAGATGCGCCAGAGGCATGGGATTTTTCTACAGGTGGAAGAAATGTTGTGATCGCTCTAATCGATACCGGGGTGGATTATACTCATGAAGACCTTGAAGATAACATCTGGCACAACCCTCATGAGATACCCGGTAATAATCTGGATGATGATGGCAACGGGTATATTGATGATGTTATTGGCTGGGACTTTGTTGACAGGGCATCCGGCAACCCTGATGAGGACTATGAGGATCCTGACAATGATCCGCTTGACAGGCATGGCCACGGCACACATGTTGCCGGTATTATTGCCGCCATTGCAAATAATGGAAAGGGTATTGCCGGGGTAGCATACAACAGCAGAATTATGGCTCTAAGGGCAGCGTATATGGATGAGTCAGGCGAGGGCATTCTTGAAAGCGTGGACGCAGTGCAGGCAATACTCTATGCCGCAGAGAATGGCGCAAAGGTTATCAATATAAGCTGGGGCGACTATGTGGAATCAAACCTCATAAAAGATGCAATTTCAATCGCTTCCAGCAGGGGCGCAATTATATGTGCCTCTGCCGGGAATGATAACACAGGCAACAGGATTTACCCTGCTGCATCGGATAACCCTGCCATTATTGCCGTAGGCTCCACAGACAAGAATGACAACTGGGCCACCTTTTCCAATTATGGCAAATGGGTTCATGTGTCCGCACCTGGCAGGGATATCTACAGCACAACACCTGGCAATACATACGGGTACCTGAGCGGCACATCAATGGCTACGCCTCACGTTTCAGCCCTTGCCGCCATGATTATTTCAGCATCCCCCGGGATCAACCCCCTTGAGGTAAAGGCAAGGATTATGAATTCGGTTGATGTAATGGGGTCTCTCAAAGATAAAAATATAACCTCGGGCCGAATAAATGCATATACAGCCCTTATGCAAGGAGCTTCAGGCCCGTGCATATTCTCTGTTTCGCCCTACAGGGTTCAGGAGGGGGAGGCCATAACAATATCGGGCTATGGTTTTGGTGAAAGACAAACCACTGGATCTGTTAAAATCGAAGGCTACCCTTCTCTGAATATTATATCATGGGGAAATAGAGCTATTGTTTGCCAGGCGCCATGGGGTGAGATTAGCGAAGGGCTGACTGTGATAACGCCTTATGGAAAAAGTAAAAGCATCCCTGTTGATACGGTTATAAATAGGTATGAAGAACTCCTCTCTGATAAAGGTTTTATAAATGCTGGAGTAAGACAAAACTGGCATGGGGATGATCAGTCCTGGTCATACAGACTCCCTTTTGCCTTTCCATTTTTCGGGCAGGAATATAACGAGCTGTTTATATCATCTAACGGATTTATTGATTTTACCAGTGCAAATCCATCATACCTTAAGTCAGAGGAGCTGCTTTCCGGAAGGGTAATGATTGCGCCCTTCTGGGATGACATGAAAATCGACCCGGAAGGGCATCCTGAACATGATATCTATATACATATGCCTGCGACAGATTCGGTCTGTTTCAGGTGGAGCGCAAAAAGTTACTATACAGACAGCGATATCAATGTGGAGGTCACCCTTTACAGGGATGGAAGGATTGAGTTCAATTATGGTAAGGGTAATTCAGCGACATCCCCTGTAATAGGAATTTCTGCTGGAGACAGAAAAAATTATCTCCTTTCAGCATTAAACAGAAAAAGCCTGCTCTCAGGCAATGATACTGTTATCTTTAAACCTGGTGACAGAAAATTCACCCTGTTTCTAAAAAAGGGGTGGAACCTCATCTCAGTGCCTGTGCGTCCGAATGACTCTCTTGTGCCCATAGTGCTGGGGGATGCCTATAACAGCATTGAAACCATATGGGGATATTTTTACAACTCATGGCAAATACATATTGCAGGGATGTTCCCGGAAAGTGACTTTTTAACCATGAGGGATAATTACGGCTACTGGGTAAAGTCAGGGGAAAACCTTTTGAAGATAAAGGTGTCTGGGGAGTTGGACCAGTGCCCTGTATCTCTTAAAAAGGGATGGAATCTTGCTGGTTATAAGTCCTTTGAGGTGATACCTATTATTGATGCAATAGCCTCTATTGCCAGTAAGGTGGATTCAATCTGGACATATAAAAACGGCAAATGGTATGTTTATGACCCGCTCCATCCGGAATTCAGCGATCTTGTTTTTATGGAGCCCGGCCTGGGTTACTGGATAAGAACAAAAGAATCATGCGAATGGGCACAGTAGGCATATGAAAGGGGTAAAAAAATCAACATGAAAAAAATACTCATAACTTTAATATTACTTTTATGCTGCTCTCCTGCTTATGCAGCAGGCCCTGTGTTGCCTGCAAGAATAGGCGGCTCTGTTACTGTTGATGGTGAACTGCTTGACGCTGCTACAGCCAAGGGAATTGTGATCAGTGTTACAGGAATGGATGGCAAGGATTTTACCCCTCAGGCCATTGACAATGACGGCCTTAACGGCGCAGGAAAATATATTATTGATATCCCTGTTCATGACACAATTAACCAGCCCGGAGGGGCAAGGCCTGAGGACCGGGCAATTATCCATGTATATAAAGACAAGAATGCCTTAAAAATTATAAGCCCTGTGGGTGGTGAGTTCACGGTGGACAGGGGCGGTTCAATTAGTATTATTGACCTTGTGGTGTCGTCACGCTAGCGCCAGCCCCTTTGTTTTTCTATTTCAAACTATTGGCCCTTAACCGCGCATTCCTGCGCGACTGCCTGCGCTGCTCTTCATGCACCTCCCGTTTTGGATCAAAGGGTTCATCAGGAAAAGCATTTATAATCTCATCAAATGATTCCTGGAATTCATCCTTAAACTCCGGGTGTGGTAATATATAAAAATCATTTTGCTCTATACCCCTTAAAACCTTGAAACCCACTTCAAGAGGGTCCATACCTGTAGGCAGCACCTCTCTGAAAATCTCTCCGGTGAAAGCCCTTGCCTTACCAGTTTCATCATCAATATGGTCATTAAATTTCTCAGGCCTGTTCTCTTCGCTTTCATGCAGGTTTGTTGCAACTGTCCCAGGGCACAAAACCGAGACCCCGACACCAAAGGGGGCGAGGTCATAGCGCAGGGATTCAGACAATCCATGGATGGCAAATTTTGTTGCCGAGTATATCCCTGTTCCCGGCCCTGCCACGATGCCTGCTATTGAGGAGGTGTTTACAATATGCCCTGACCCCAGCCTTTTTAACCGGGGGATAAAGGTCATGAGCCCGTTAAATACCCCTCCCAGGTTTACTGCTATCAGCCAGTCCCAGTCAGAATAGTTGGCCTGGTCCATTGACCTGATTATATTAACCCCTGCATTGTTACATAGTATGCTCACAGGCCCGAATACCTTTTCTGCCTCGATAGCTGCCTTTTCAAAACCTTCCCTGTCTGTAACGTCAAGCAGGATCGGGTGAACTACCTTGCCATTTTTTCCAAGATATGTAACTGCCTCATCAAGATGATCCTGCCGAAGATCAGCAATAACCACCTTAATGCCAGCGGAAGTAAATGCCTTTGCCATTCCAAGGCCTATCCCGCTCCCTCCACCTGTAATGAATGCTGTTTTCCCTCTGATCTCCTTCATGGCAGTCTCCTTAAATAGTTTTATTCATCACCATAAGACAGGTATATGAATAGAACATCAATACATTAGTAACTATTTACCGGCACGAACTGTTTTTTTCAGGTTATCAAGTTTCTCAACCAGTTGTTTATAGTCTGGTCTAACCTCTATTTTATAAGAAATATTTTTAAACCCGTAACTAAGCTCTTCGCATATCTTTTTCTGATCGTCAGGCAGGAGGGCAAGTATCTCCTTTGTAACGCTTTCAGGGTCACAGGCAAAAATTTCGGCAAATACATATGTGGGGTACTCGTCTGATATGCTGATTAATGTATTGATATAGTCCTTCAATAGATCGGCCTTAGGTGCAGCGCAATAATCCCCTGCCAGGGTCTTTAGGATGGTGTCAAACTCCTCCTTCTTAACATCAAGAAGGGCGCCCTTTTCCTTTTGTGCCTCAGCATCACCGGACATGAATGCTGCGCCCATCTCACTGTTTAATTTTCGATATTCCTTAAATACTGATATGGCCTTATCGCTGGAATCATCTGCAAAGGCAGCAACCTGAAAAATACAACAAACAGCCAGAAAGCAAAAAACGATACATGATTTTCTCATATTGTTTCTCCTTTTGTTTTATATGTATTATCTATCAAGTATCTTGACCGGTTCATAACGGCCTGACCATAAAAAATCACCCAGCCCGTTCCACTCTTCTTCGTATTCCCTTCATCTATAAAGTGTTGGATGATTTGAAGCTGAGCATTTGAAAATTCCATGAATGGCCTTCCAGTGAATTGGTTTTGCTACAATCAATTTAACAATTCATAGGGTTATTATTTCTGTCAACTGTGCAGGTCAGACTACAATCGATTTCTATGGTTGTTTTCATTCCTCCTTTTTGATTATGGTTGTAATTTTAACTGCGAAATATGCGGCGCAGCTTTTTTGCGTCCGCGCCTGTGAATTGTTTAGCACACATTCAAATTAAGATGCTCTGGGTAAAGACTCTTCAACTGTTTGAGAAACCTGGATAGGCACAAAATAAGAGGAAGAGTAGATATAATCATCTCCACTCTCATCAATGATACGAATATCGCCTTCATCTTCAACATCCTTATCAGCTATTACCCGGTAAATTTTATTAAGTTCCAAAGACACAGGATAATCAGAGTTATTTATGCACACAACAAACTCCGACAAATTCTGTTTTGTTTTTTCATTTTTTTTACTCCAAACACCTTTTACGTTTTGTTTCCTTTTTTCCAATACCATGAGCCTCATACCAATGAAGCTCGGCTAACTTGACTTTTCCCGATGAAAGACGAATATGGGCAATTCCCTTCATTTTCTTCCAATTGCCAGGGCCATACAACCTTTTAGGACGAGTAAGATCACGAATACCTAAACCCTTGGCAATGGTTTCAATCTCTTTAATTTCGTCGATTATATCAAATGTCATTAATAAAATCCATTATACAAATATTAACATTTAGATATCAACCTTTTCAATAAAGGTGCGGCCCCCAGCATAACCGGCTGTGTAAAGCCGGGCTTAAAAATCTCTAAATCAATTTATTTTATAACACCTTCGCAGATCTTCTTCTACTTCATAGCTGATAACGATTTATTGCATCAATCCATTCATGATATTTTGGAGGTAATTTCTTTTCATTTGCCATTTTATTTTTTCCCTGGTGCTGCTGATGGTTCTGAACCAGCAAATATGTTTTTATTCATAATGTGTCCACATACGAATTATTTTTACTATCTTGATATCATCCAGTATCTGGTAAATAAGGCGATGTTGCAGATTGATTCTTCTGGAAAAGGCTCCGGACAAATCACCTAAAAGTTTTTCATAAGGCGGTGGCGAAAGGTATGGGTCTTCTTATAATAATTGCAGCAATCGTTCAGCATTTGATTTCAGGCCGGCTCGCTTTATTTTCTTCGCGTCTTTTTGAGCCTGTTTTGTGAACACTAGATGCCACATCACCATTTAAGTTCCTTATCACACTTTTCAACAGGGGTTTTTAACCCGGTTTTAATGGACTCGCGCATTCCGGGTATTGATGTAAGATATAATGTTTCTTGAATTGACCGCCAGTCTTCTTCCGATATAAGAACTGCGGAATTACGCTTTCCTAATATCTGAATTGGGGCATGCGATTCTGCTACGTTATCGACAAGGTTATAAAGATTTTTTCTTGCTTCGGCTGCAGTTACTGTTGCCATGATATTATTCCTCCATATGGTACGTAATATCGTGCGCTTTGAACAACGTAAAGTCAACCCTCACAGTAACGCAGGTGGGATTTAAACTCAATCCGCCTCCTTTTCCATTTATTATTCTTCTGGTTCTGCTGGCCACAAATTAGCCTCATATTCTTTACTAAACGCAGGTACATTTGCGGTGATATACTCTAATATCTCGTTTCCCAGGTTTTTTATGCCATGCTTAAAATTGGATGGAATAAAAATGGCGTCCCCTGTTTTTACCTCCTGGGTTTCATTTTCAATAACCATAAGACCTTTACCTTTTATGATGTAATAACACTGCTCTGGCTCATGATTATGAACTGGTTGTTCTGAACCAACAGGAACCTCTGATATTTGTAAAGAGAGGTTTGCCGATGCAGAGTTCTGAGGACTTATCAGCATCCATGATTTTAATATTTTTATGTCTCCGGTATTATTTGAATTATTTCTATTGTATACTTTCATAATAACCCTGTTCGCTGTGTTTTATTCATAATGAGTCCACATACGAATAATTTTTTACAGCCTTGATTTCTTATGTGTCATATCCGTATCTTTTAAACATTTCTGGACTTCTGCTGGATCAATCCTTTTATAACAATCCTCACGCTGTCTCGATTCTAATTCATCATACAAAATGCTGGTACAACCTTGAACCATCAGTAAACATACCACAAGTAGAAGCATTATCCTTTTCATCATAATCTGTATTCCTTTCTTGTAATAAAATTGTCAATTCATTCACTGCAAAATATAAAAGGGTTTATGCAACGCAACAAAACCAAACTGTCAACTGCCTAGACCAGACACCTATCCCTATATAGGGTGGCTGAATTCTTTTTCGAAAGCCACGCTATCCCAATACTTAGTCTGAACGTCAAGGTTGTTCATACCCTTCCCTTCATTACGACTTCAAATAAGTGTTTTTCTAAATACTTCCCACTTCTTTCTTCTTCAATATTTAGAATTAGAAAGTTCTTATCAAAAAAATATTTGACCGTTTCTTTTGTAGAGAATCTCTTTTTTAATACATCATGCTCATAATAGTTTTTTTCGATCTCTTTCCCTTACTGTGCACCATGGTTCTTATCTTTCATTGAGCTTAAACAGACAAGCATTATTCCATTTGGCTTTAATACCCGATGGATTTCCATAAGAATCACGAATGTATCTTTCTCACTAAAATAGTGTAAAGAAATATCACTTATAATAAATTCGAATTGCTCAGTGTTGTATGGTAGAGGATCTCGAATATCACTTATAATTGCATTTACAGAGTAATGCTTTTTGGCTTGTTTAATTGCTTCTCCTGAAAAATCGAAAGCAAAAATAGTACCATTAGTTTTTGTCAAGAATGGTAAATTGCTTCCGTTCCCACACCCAAGATCAAGTATTATTGGATTCTTATACTTATCAAATAGGGCTTTGTATTTATTAAGCCATGTGTCTTGAGGTGCTCCACTAAGGCTACGATATTATTCATTCCATCGTTCTTGTCGTAGTTTCATATTCAACCGTTATTGGGTCTAATATGTTATTGAATAGTTACTGTTCAATATCAAAATAGTAATTCGTAGATGGTTTCTGTTAAATACACCTGAAATCCGTATAAACACCAGCAAAACTTACTTAGAATTTGATGAAAAAATCGATAAGACTTGGGCATTATGGAAAATGGTGTGAGGTATGTCAATATGTTTTGGGGCGGGATGGTAAATGGAAGATTGGGGTGAACAAATACTTACTCCCCCTCCCTAATTCCTCCCGCGAGGGAAGGGATTATTAATAGAACGAGCTCCTTTAGCAATAGTTTATGGTGTAAAATTAGACTGATTAAGAGGTGGAATATTCTGCCGTCATAAATGGCTTCAGTCTCCGCTTGCAGCTACATCCTCATAAGAGGGCTGGACAAGAAACAATCTTTGATTAATTAAATTTTCTATCAGTATTTAACTTTTTGATGAAAATATTGAAATATGATATGGTTCGATAATGACTAACACTTGGGATAACATATTAAAACTGATATCAAATGGAGACATAAGAATATCGGAACACGGCTATGATGAACTTGCAGCAGATGATCTAACCGTCCGTGAAATTTTAGCCGGTAGTCCAGAAGGAATTGTTATAGAAGAATATCCTGAATATCCAAAAGGACCATGCGTATTAATAATGCTTAAGGATAAGGACGGCCTTTCAATACATGCAGTATGGGGTATTCCATTTGAATCACTCTCTCCGGCAGTTTTGGTCACGGCTTACAGGCCTGATCCAAAACGTTGGGCAGACGGTTTTAGCAGGAGAATAAAATGAAAAGAAAAAAACTATCAAAACTAGTGCATGAGGGGAATTTTGTTGCTGAAGTCCCTGTTAATTTAATCGAAACAAGTGAAGGATGGTCTCCATATCTGTCTCTTGAAGATGCTTACAAGCTTGATGATGTAAGAGATGCATTACGAAAGGGAGATATTGAAACAGCCTCAAGAATTGGTCGTGTCTTCAAGTTGATACCAGTGTCGGTGTCAACCACACAAGAAAATACTGTGGTGGGGACTGGAAATTAAAAGGTATTAAAGAGACTATTTTTTCCCATACCCATTAAAATGAACCTTCTCGTATTTAAGGCTTTCCTTTTTATGAGGAGCTAATTTTTCTGCAGGGTAGCCTATTGCAATTATTGAAAGCACTGCCATTTCATCAGGCAGGTTAAGGAGGGATGCCACATACTCTTCTGATGTGATCTCTTCAGAATAATTCCTTTTTCTAAGCTGTATCCAGCAGGCACCTAACCCCAGCGATTCTGCTGCAAGGTAAATATGAGTGGAGGCAATGGAGGTATCCTCTATCCAGACATCGCTCTTCGTTTTATCCGCACACACTACAATCGCAATAGCAGCGCCCTTTAAAAATGCAGAGCCATGCTGTTTTGCCTTTGAGAGTTTTTCAATCAGGTTTTTGTCATTTACAACAATAAACTCCCAGGGGTCTCTTCCCATTGAGGATGGCGCCCTTAATGCCGCCTCTATAATTGTATCGACCTTTTCCTGTTCTACAGGCTGGTCTGTGTACTTTCTTATGCTCCTTCTTTTTATTATTTCTGGCATTACCATGGTTTGTTCCTCCCTTATTATCAGGCTTTTAAATTAACAGAGTTACGGTTAAGTGTCCATTGTCAAAGTTCATTAACCCCAAAACCGAATTGCAAATCAGTCGGATCAGACTGATAATTATCATCATGCCCTGATTGACATTGCATAATTAATAGGTGAATATCTGACAAAATTACATGAGTAATATGAAAGAAGGTATACAGGATAAAGTGAAGACAGATTTAAAGTCCCTTTCTAAAGAGGAGACCACCTCCTGGGTCAAGGGGCTTGGTTTAGAAACATACAGGTCAGGCCAGATAAGGCAGTGGCTCTTTCAAAGGATGGCCACCTCCTTTGATGAGATGACAAATATCTCCATCCCAATCCGGGAAAAGTTAAAAGAGAGTGCCTTTATCACACGCATAGAAAAGGTAAAGACCCTCGTATCAGAGGATAAATCAGAGAAGTATCTCTTTAAACTTGATGACGGCAACCTTATAGAGTCTGTGCTCATACCGGAAAAGGATCACTTCACCCTCTGTATCTCATCGCAGGCAGGGTGCGCAATGGGTTGCACATTCTGCCATACAGCGCGCCAGGGGTTTAAGAGAAACCTTACCGCAGGTGAGATAATCGAACAGGTCATTGAGACACAGAGAAATATGGCTGACCCTGACAAGCTCACTAACATCGTGCTCATGGGCATGGGTGAACCGCTAGCCAATTATGATGCGGTTGTTACTGCGATAAATAACCTGATAGATCAGAATACCATCAGCTTTTCACACAGAAAGATTACACTCTCCACCTGCGGCCTTGTCCCAAATATTATAAGGCTTGGGAAGGAGTCGCCTGTAAACCTTGCAGTATCACTTAATGCAGGTGATGATGAGACCAGAAACCTGATCATGCCGATAAATAAGACATACAACCTTAAAAGCCTGATCTCCGCATGCAAAGAGTTCCCGCTCCCGAGCAGGAAGATGATCACCTTTGAGTATATCCTTAT
Source organism: uncultured Desulfatiglans sp. (assembly GCA_964643755.1). Taxonomy (GTDB): domain Bacteria; phylum Desulfobacterota; class DSM-4660; order Desulfatiglandales; family HGW-15; genus JAAZBV01. The sequence goes on from CAZXUA010000008.1 coordinate 16,219, forward strand.
AAAGGGGATTAATGACAACCCGTCAGATGCCCTTAAGGTGGCAAAACTATTAAAGGGCGTAAGGGCCAAGATCAACCTTATTCCCCTTAACCCCGGCCCTGACCCCGATATGTGCGCCCCGTCATGGGATGATATGGTCAGGTTTCAGGAGATCCTTGTGGAAAAGCAGTACACAGTGATCATAAGAAAGAGCAAGGGGCAGGATATACTTGCCGCCTGCGGACAGCTTAGCGGAAGAGAACTAACCTAAATTTAACTTGCTTTTAAAATTCAATATGTTAAGGTACGCAGCCTGCTTTCAGGCAGTATAGAATATGTTTTAGAAGGAAAATAAAAGATGATAAAACTTGATTTTAAAAAGGGAGACGGATTGGTGCCTGCCATTGCACAGGATTACAAAACAGGCAAGGTGCTTATGCTTGCCTATATTAATGAGGATTCCTGGAAAAAGTGCCTTGAGACAGGCGAAGTGCATTACTGGAGCCGGTCAAGGAGCGAGCTCTGGCACAAAGGCGGCACATCCGGCAATGTCCAGAAGATAAAGGAGATATACGCTGACTGTGATAATGATACGGTTCTGTTTGTGGTGGATCAGATCGGTCAGGCAGCATGCCATACAGGCCGTGAGAGCTGCTTTTATCAGAAGATAGATAAGAGCGGTCAGGTAACCATTGTTGGCGATATAATATTTGATCCTGAAAAGGTGTATGGGAAGAAATGATTAAAGCTGAAAGCTGAAAGCTCAAGGCTCAAGGCTCAAAGGTCAAGGCTGAAGGCTCAAAGCTGGAAGCTGAAAGCGTGTGGTTTAAAATATTACGAGGTAAAAGATGAAAAAACTGAAACTGGGCATCCCCAAGGGGAGCCTTCTAAATTCTACCCTGAGCCTGTTTGAAAAATCAGGCTGGAAGATAAACGTGGATGGCAGGAGCTATTTCCCTGCAATCAATGACGACACAATAGAGTGCACCATCTGCCGCGCACAGGAGATGTCACGTTATGTGGAGAGCGGCGCGATTGATGCGGGGCTGACAGGCCTTGACTGGACAATGGAGAATGAATCGGATGTGGTGGTTGTGGATGACCTTGTCTACAGCAAGGTAAGCCAGAACCCTGCAAGGTGGGTGCTTGCAGTGCCGAATGACTCAGACATTAAGGAGTTAAAGGACCTCAATGGTAAAAAGATCTCTACTGAGCTTGTAAATTTTACAAAGAAATATTTCAGGGAAAGAAACATTGACGTTCATGTAGAGTTTTCATGGGGCGCCACAGAGGCAAAGGTGGTATCAGGGCTTGCAGATGCCATTGTAGAGGTAACAGAGACAGGCAGCACCATAAAGGCGCACGGCCTCAAGATCATTCATGAGCTGATGAGGTCAAATACACAGCTTATCGCCAATAAGGAGTCCTACAGGGATGACTGGAAAAAGGAAAAGATAGGCCAGATAATACTCCTGCTCAAGGGGGCATTAAGGGCGGAGAAGATGGTGGGGATCAAGATGAATGTCCCTGAAGAGAGGCTTGAGAGTGTTATAGGCCTGCTTCCCAGCCTTAATGCACCCACGGTTGCACACCTGTATAAGTCCACATGGACATCCGTTGAGACAGTTGTGGATTCAAAGGTGGTGAGGGATCTTATTCCAAAGCTGATCAAGGCCGGTGCAGAGGGTATCATAGAATATCCCCTGAACAAGGTCATTTAGATATAAGCAGGCTTTCCATGAATAAAGTATCAGGACGTTCTCAGAATATCTCCTCCTTTATCGTCATGGACGTACTTGAACGAGCCCATGAACTTGAACAGGAGGGGAAAGATATTATCCACCTTGAGGTCGGGGAGCCTGATTTTGCAACACCTCCCCCCATCTCAGAGGCGGCAATAGAGGCAATAAAAAGGGAAGAGACCCACTACACCCACAGTTTAGGGCTCCTAGAACTGAGAATGGCCATCTGCGCCCATTATTATAAAAAATATGGCGTGGATGTAGACCCTGGCAGGATAGTGGTAAGCTCAGGCACATCACCGGCCATATTTATGATCTATTCCGCGCTCCTTGATCAGGGTGATGAGATAATCATATCAAACCCTCATTACCCCTGTTACCCCAACTTTGCCCTGTTTCTTAAGGCGGTGCCCTCTTTTGTGGATGTTTATGAAGAGGATGGCTTTCAGTACAGGCCGTCAGAGATAGAAAAAAGGATAACCGATAGAACAAAGGCCATATTGATTAACAGCCCGTCAAACCCCACAGGCACACTGCTTTCATCTGAGAGGATGAAGGAGATTGCCGGATTAGGGCCAATGATAATATCGGATGAGATATATCACGGGCTTGTATATGGCGAAACAGAGCACAGCATCCTGGAATACACAGACAGGGCATTTGTGGTAAACGGCTTTTCAAAGCTTCATGCCATGACAGGGTGGCGGCTGGGATACGCCATTGTGCCACCTGAATTTGTGAGGCTAATCCAGAAGATACAGCAGAATTTCTACATCTCAGCAAGCAGCATTGCACAGTGGGCAGGGATCGCAGCCCTTACAAAGGCGGATAAAGAGATAGAGCACATGAAGTCGATCTATAATGAAAGACGGGTTTATATGCTTGACCGTCTCAGAAAAATGGGCTTTAAGATCAAGGTTGAGCCAAGGGGGGCCTTCTACGTGTTTGTGAATGCAAGGCATATAGCAGAGGATTCTTACAGGCTCGCCTTTGATATACTTGAAAAGGCAGGTGTGGGCGTGACGCCTGGCATTGATTTCGGGAAAAATGGCGAAGGCTATCTAAGATTTTCTTATGCCAACTCGATTGAGAACATATCGACCGGCCTTGACCGGCTTGAAAAATATCTAAAGGAAAGATAGATGGATGTGGAATTTATAAAAAGCGCATTTGAAAAGGACCATTACCCCCCTCCTCAAAGGCCTGAGATCGCATTTGCAGGAAAATCCAATGTGGGCAAATCCTCACTTATAAATGTGCTGGTTAACAGAAATAAGCTAGCAAGAACAAGCTCCACGCCGGGAAGGACACAGGCGTTAAACTTTTTCAATATAGGCAGCAACCTATGTTTTGTAGATCTGCCCGGATACGGTTTTGCCAAGGTGCCCCTTAATATAAAGGCATCATGGGGCAATATGGTTGAGACATACCTGAAGACACGCGAAAACCTCAAGGCGGTTATCGTGATAATGGATATAAGACGCGAGCTGTCAGAGGATGATACCAACCTTATTAACTGGCTTGTTGAGTATAAAAAGGGTGTTATCCCTGTCCTGACCAAGGTGGATAAGCTGAACCGAAAAGAGAGGGACACAAGGACAAGGATACTTGAAGGGGCGCTTGCCCGAATGAATATTGATAAACCCATCCTCTTTTCTGCCCAGACACGGGAGGGTAAAGATGAGATATGGAAAAGGATAGAGCAAATTTCAACCGCTAATGGACGCGAATGAACGCGAATTATTAGCGTTCATTCGCGATTCATTTCAAGAGATAGTCAGTCTTAACATTTTGAAGGGCATGAAATATATTGCCCTTTATCTTTCTGTTGCTCCTGTAAAGGGTGTTAAGCATATTCTTTATCTCTTCCCGTTTTGACTTCCCTGATGTGGGGCAGCAGGTCTCAATATCAGGGAATTCCATCTCTCTTGCATATCTCTTAATTAAGTCTTCATCAGCCATAAAAAGCGGCCTTATTATTCTTATCTTTCCATCAAAAAAATCCTGCACAGGGAGCATGGTGCTTATAGAACCGCCGTAGAACATGTTTATAAAGAGGGTCTCTATGATGTCATCCTTATGGTGACCGAGTGCGATCTTGTTGCATCCCAGTTCTGCGGCGAGTTCAAACACATACTTTCTCCTCTGCCTTGAGCAGAAAAAGCAGGGGTTTTCAAGGTTCTCAGGGGTGTGGGCACTTGGCCCGAAGTCCCCTGTGATTATCCTGTAGGTAAATCCATGCTGCTCAAAATATGCCTCTATCTTACTGGCGTTATCCCCGCCAAAACCAGGATCAACATGAACCGCTGTTATGTTATATTTAATGGGGAGCCTTGAGAGCCTTTCCTTCATAAGCCAGAGAAGAGACATGCTGTCCTTTCCACCTGACACGGAAACAAGAATATTGTCACCCTCTTCGGTCATGCTGTATTTATGGATGGCAGCCCCCATGAGCCTCTTCATCTCCTTATGGACATACCCGCTCATCTGTAATCCCGCTTGCCGAAAAGCCCTGTGCCTATCCTCACAAGGTTTGCGCCCTCCTCTATTGCAATCTTATAGGAGTCTGACATGCCCATAGAGAGGTACTTCATCTCAACCCCTTCCAGGTTTTCATTCTTTATATGATCAAATATCTCTCTTGTTTTTCTGAAACAAGGCCTGAGCGCTTCAGGGTCTATAGTGAGCGGTCCCATTGTCATTAGCCCCATAACTCGGATATTTTTGAGTGCAGCGATCCCCTTTATAAGAGGAATGGCCTGCTCAGGCATAACGCCTGCCTTTTGATCCTCCTCTCCGCTGTTTATCTCTATGAGCACAGGCATGATCTTACCCGTCTCCCCTGATGCCCTGTCCACAAGGGCACAGAGCTTCATGGAGTCTATGGTCTCTATCATGTCAAAGATATTAACCGCCTTTTTGACCTTGTTCTTCTGTAGGTGGCCTATCATGTGCCATTTCACTCTATGGCCTAGGATGTTAAATGCCTGCTCTGCCTCCTGCACATAGTTTTCACCCACTATGGTGAGCCCTGCATCAATGGCCTCCATGATCTCATGAGGGCTCCTTGTCTTGGCAGCGCCCACAAGGGTTACACCATTTGGCAGCCCGGCAATGATCCTTTTAACCTCTTCCCTTATCATACCTTATTGTAAACCTTTCCAGAAATCCCTGTGGATTTCAATAACAGGCTTAAGGGCAGAATTAACCAGCGCACCATTTGCCTTTTGCTGCATGGCTTCAGTATCGGTTTTGCTGATGCCAGCAAGCTCTTCAAGCACCGATTTTACAGAATTCCTCTGCCCCCTGATATCATAGCCGCCCTCAAGGGTAAAAACGATCTTTCCATCACAGCATTCATCGGCAATATCCATTAAAATCCTTGTTAGGCCGGCAAACCCCTGTGGCGTAACATTCATATTGCTCAATGGGTCATGTACATGGATATCAAACCCGGCAGAGACAAGAATAAGATCAGGCCTGAACTTTAACGCAACAGGTTTAAGCACCCTGTTATAGATGGAAATAAAATCGCCGTCACCAAATCCTGTGGATAAGGGCACATTCACTGTGTAACCGACACCTTTTCCTGCCCCTGCTTCACCATAGGAGCCAGTGCCAGGATAGTATGGGTACTGGTGTGTGGAAAAATAGAGTATGGTGTCATCCCTCTCAAAGGAGTGCTGTGTGCCGTTTCCGTGATGCACATCCCAGTCAACGATTAGTACACGGTTGAGCTTAAGGGTTTTTCTTGCATACATTGCGGCAACAGCCACATTATTGAACAGACAGAATCCCATTGCAGCAGATCGCTCTGCATGGTGTCCGGGAGGCCTTACAAGGGCAAAGGCATTGCTCAGTTCACCGGCGTTCACCATCCTTACGGCCTCGCAAAGCCCCCCTGCTGCGAGCAGGGCTGCTCTGTATGAACCTTTAGAGGTCTGGGTGTCCGGATCAAGATATACTGTCATGAGCCCGTCGGTTGCGGCTATCTTATCAATGTAATCAGATGTATGAATATTGAGAAGTTCATCCCTAGTTGCCTCCCTTACCGGCACATTGATAAACATATCCTTCATCTCGGTGTCAAGCATCCGGTATATCGCCTCAAGGCGCTCCGGGCACTCTGGATGGCCCTCTCCCATGTTATGTTCCAGATACCTGCTGTCACGAACTATCCCGGTCTTTCTCATTTCAAGCCTCCATATCAAAGATTATTTGAATAGGGTACTGCCCCCTGAGTTAAAATACAGCATAAAGTGGGGTATACACCTGACTTAAGCATATGCAAAACTCGAACTTGATTATAGGTAACAGGTTCTGATACCATAACCGGCACAAAACCTTAATAAAAAAGGTGCATTTTTATGTTTTTTTTTATAGGGGGCATTCAGCCCAGAATTACCTTTGTTGATAAACAGCCTGTTTTGTGCCCTTCATGCGGTCTTTTAAGGGCCAGATATAAAAGGGTTGATCACTATATATCCCTCTTTTTTATCCCTGTTTTCCCGATAAAAAGGGGCGACCCTTTCCTTTTCTGTGACAGATGCGGTTTGCAGACCCCAGGCGTGGTAACAGGGAATCTCTACGGGCATGATCAGCCTCTCTGTAAAAACTGCGGGAGTACCATTAAAAAGGATTTTATCTATTGTCCTTTTTGTGGGAAATCATTATAAAGACGAATAAAAAACAGGGTCATAAATGAAGAAAAAGCAGAATACACAGAATGAAGAGATATTAAGCCAGATTGAGGAGCTTGCAAAAAACCTCGGCATAACCGTCAGGTATGAAAAGATACTGAAGGAGAGCGCATTTTTCCCCGGAGGGTTTTGCAGGGTCAAGGGAAAAGACCTGATAATAATAAACTCAAAGGCCTCCCTGGATGACAAGATAGAGATCATGGCAAGGGCGCTTATCCCATTTGATCTGAGCCAGATATATGTGCTCCCGGCTATCCGGGAGCTTATCGACAGTTTAAGCAACACCCAGCCAGCAGTTCAGACGGAAGAGCCGCCCGATTAAGCCCCTTTTTTACCTTTTTGTCTGCTAGTCCTTTTATATAGTTCAAGATACCTGGTAAGAGCGAGCTTCATCTCCTTCCTTTCACATATCTCCTGAATACCCCTGATCTCATGATAATAACTGAGGTTATGGTAGATATCCCCGGATATCCTGTGCAGGGCCTGGGATCTTACGAGATTTTCATCCACAGGAAAACCCCTTGATTCCATTACCCTGGGGCCGGTAAAGATCACAAGTGCGCCAGGTTCTGCGATTGTTATATCGCCCAGCGCCGCATAGCTTGCTATTGCCCCTCCTGTGGAAGGGTCTGCAAGTATAGAGATATAGGGGAGCCCGGTTTTCTTGAGCCTTTCAACTGCCTCTATGGTTTTTACCATCTGCATGAGCGCAGATATCCCCTCATAAAGCCTTGCGCCCCCTGAACAGCATACGCTTATAAAGGGCAGGTTCTCCTGTATGGCATAATCAACTGCCCTCCGGAATTTCTCTCCAAACACAACGCCCATTGAACCGCCGCAGTAGTAGAATTCACTTATTGCCATGACTGCCGAGAAGTGGTTTATCCTTGCGCTGCCTGTGACAAGTGACTCCTTGAATCTTGACTTCCCCTCCTGCCTTTTTAAAAAATCCCTGTAATAATCTGTGAGTGAATCGCTTTCAAGGAGATCCTCCACTGTAAGATTACGATAGAGTTCATGAAAGGTGCCCTCATCGCTGAGGCATGCTATCCAGTCCTCTGCGCCCAGGGTATAGGAGTATCCGCATTTCGGGCATACATAGAAATTCTTTTGAAAGTCACTGAGGGCAATGAGTTCTCCGCATCCTTCTGTACGGCTTTCCTTTCCTGGTACCCCCCCGCACTCTATAAAATCCTGATCTTTGATTATATGCTGTGTCCTGCCATAATCATCAGCCACCTCCACATTACTGGAATAGTTAACGATCTTGATATTGGGTGGCACCCTCCTGAAAAAGTGCTTTATAGGCGTTTCAATATACCGCTTAATATCATTCAGGGTTCCGCTCCCCTTTAGAAGCCCGAATTCCCTTGCCCTCTCCCCCCTCTTTTTCAGGAGTTTTTTAATCTTCTGCCTTGAGAGGTCTTTAATGGCCTTTGTAAGAAACTCGTTTACATAGCCTGCCATCTCCTCTCCATTTGTCACATTCCGGGCTGATGGGACAATGCGATCAATAACACCAAGCTTTTTCAGCTCCTTTGCCGTTGGTTTTAGGATCGTAAGCGCATCATTTATCCTATCCGCATCCCTGAAAAGTATGGATGCCGTGCTTTCGGGAGGGGCAGTAGCATAGAGCGCATCATCCATCTGACCCCTTATATCTGTATACTGTATCGCAAGGGCGCCGCCGCTCCCCCCTTCACCAATTACAAGGGAGATAGTCCTCACCGGTATGGTGATAAACTCCCTTATAAGGTGGGCAATAAAAAAGGCCTGAAAATGCCTTGCCGATTCCATTGAGATGTCTGCCCCGTAGGTGTCTACCATGCAGAAGATATATGTCTTTTCAAGGTCTGAGGCACGCACCTTTTTAAGGATATTTAAGATTATGGAGTGATCCCCTGAGGTGAGCATCCCGTAATTGAGCCTGTTCAGGTCAGCCTGACTCTTAAGGTCATTAATCTTTGGTTTCTGCTGGCCTATGACATAAATATCCTTTTCCATAAAGGAACATGTGCCGGCAACAAGTGAGCCATCCCCCGTATCCATCTTTTTGAAGCCCGGAAAGAGCCTGTCAATATACTCCGAACTCCTCGGACGCATCGGGTGCCTGGTGCGCTTTTTAAAAATATCTACAAGATCCATCTTTACCATATAGATATCCTTTCAAACTAAAAAATAGGTAAACAGTGACAAGGCCACTGTCTGAACAATCTGCCTTTTATTACCACATTCCTCTTCCAATATACAGAGAGTAAAAAAACAGAGGGTTTAACATGCTTTTCAAACAGGATCAAGCCTATATTAACCGGCTATATCTCTATATTTTTCAAGAGGTTAAGGGGCTGACTCTTCCTTGTTTCCATTATTTTCTCTATTTCCGGGGGCTGTTCTAGCCCCTCCTTTTGCTGCATTGCCTATATTTTCAATAATCCTTATGGGGGTTAGAATCGCCCTTTTGAATACACCTGCAAGCCCCTTGAGGTTTTCTGTCGGGACAATAGCCATCTTGGGTTTATCCCATGTGCCGGTAACATCATAACCCACTGTGAACAGGGTTTCATTATCATCTACCAGTATCTTCCCTACAATAGGTATATGGCCCAGGATAAAATCCAGATTCCCCAATGGCTGAACCAGCAGCCTTATATTGTGTCTCTTAAGCTCAAGGTTTTCTTCTCCTGACCCCACTGCATTAAAGGCAGGGCTCTTCATTACAAACTCCTCTGTATTAAGCACACCCTTATCAATATGCCCTGTCCCCTGCAGGCTGTGAAAATAAAAGCCCTTTTCATCCTTCATCCCCTCTGGCCGCTCCATAAACTTGTCAGGGAAATTGAGAGACTCCAGTATCCTCGGAAAGACCATTGAGTGTTTTAAAAGCCCCTGTGTGATGGTCAGGTCATCAATCTTTCCGGAGAGGTTTTTTATAACCCCGCCTGCTTTGGGGCCTTTGACAGTAAGAGATGCATTGATTGCCAGGGTGCCTTTAATGCCCATATCATTAAACCCTGTGTCAGAAATAAGTTTATCAATTGGCTGGTTTTCAAGGGTGACCCTGCCGGTTATATCAATATTGCCAGACTCAGCCCTCTCAATAAGGCCATTAAGCGAGAGCTTTCCATTCTCAAGATCAGCAGAAAGCTGCCTTATAGATATAGCATCATCCGAGATATCTAGCTCCGTACTGAGATTCCTGTATGACAGTTTACGCCATACCCCTCCTGATGCATTCATATTAAGATGGATAGCAGGCGTGTTAAAGTTATCCTGTCCGGAATGGAACTTCCCGCTTCCCATGACTATCTCTGTAAGGTCCATATGATCGGATGTGATCAGAAGCTCAGCTTTTACCCTGTTCCAGCCATGCAGCATACCCTTCACGCTAAGGGGGTTCCCGTCCAGCTTCATCTCCCACCTGTTTATAAACCCCTTTTCACCGGCAAGATCCATGTGGAATGTGAGATTGTTAATTGAGAGGGGGAAGAGCCCCTTTTCAATGGAGATATCCTCACCTGTAATATTTCCGGTAACCTGCACCCCATTTATCCCCTTTTCAGGGAAGGTGAGGTCAAGGCTACACCCAACATGGCCTGAAACCGACCTCTTCTTGCCGCCTGCCCTTATCTCTATATCCTGGAGAGACAAATCATTGCCCATGACCCTGAGCCTGTTTAGCCTTTTGTCAGAGAGGCTGTATTCTCCTGAGAGGTTAATAATGGATTTTTCGACCTTAATCTCTATATTATCAAGCAAAAGCCTTTCACCACCAGGCTGAATTAGATCAAATGCTATGCGGTTGCCTCTGCCCACCCCATTTATAAGCATCGTCTCCGTTTCCATTACGAGGTTTTTTGTATCAACCTCTCCTGTGTATCTGTATAATCCCTTATCCCCTGTAACCGTGACCTTTACAGGGAAGCTTCTTCTGAAAACAAATGGAAAGCTTCCTGGCATAATCCCGGAGCCAGCAAGCCTGTTCATATCTGCCTGCCCGCTTATTTCAGCGCGGGTAAACTGAAGATCGCCCCCTTTAATCACGATGGAGCCAATAACATCAAAGGGCATATCCTCTAAAAGCCCGCTCCCCTCAAAACTGCCACCCTTTTCCAAGGGGAAATGGAATGAGATCCGGCTGAATTTCAGCGGGAGGTTTAAAGGCCTTTTGTGGTAGAGGGTCTCAGTAAAAATAAAATCCCCTGAGAGTATCCTCGGGGCTTTCCAGTCTTTCCTGTAGCCAATGACCGTTTTTGCAGAAAGCCTGCCGGTAAGATCCCTGTATTCATCAATCTTATCACGGGCTGTTTGGGGTATAACCTCAAGGAAGCGGTGGGTTAAGAGCTCCTGAATATCAAAATCACCATCAACTGATATGGTAAAAATTGGGGGGTGGGCGGTTATGCCCTTAACATGAATCGATGCATCATTCACCCTTGACTGGCCGAACAGGCCTGAAAGCCCTGTTACAGCGAGGTTGCCATCCCTGATATCCACAGTGGCGGATACCCCTGATACAGGCATCTGTATGCCCATGTTTGAGAGGGTAAATGATTCACATGTGACTGTAAGCCTGATAACAGAGCTGTTCTTTTCATCGGATATATGCCTGAACTGGTCAGCTCTCCCCACCAGTAAGAGCTCATCCATCCTTACCCTGCCCTGTTCGAACAAAGGAAAAAGTTTATCCTCTAACCAGGGGGATGTTATTTGAAATGGGAAGTAGCGGCTGAAGAGCCCTATGGGCATAAATGACCCTTTTGCCCTGAGCCTGAAACAGGGGTTCTCTATATCTCTCAGCTCTATAGTCGAATCAAGATCAAGGTCAAGCTCACTGTTTTTCATCTTAAGGGAGGTGACCTCAATGGTTTTGTCCTTAATTAATGCCTTTACAGGACAGCTCAGGGAGGCGATTTCAAAATTTTTTGACCTCTCTTTATTGATAAGGGTAAAAAGGACAGCCTTTGTATCTATTTTGCCATCAATCGTGATGCCCTTTGCCATGCTGCCTGAAATATCAATTAGGCAGTCCATGACCCCTTTTTTCATTTGTACATGTTTTTTTGGCCAGGGAATCCATTCAAGGGGTGTCTCCTCTGTTTTAAGGGTAACGTCCAGGGCGCTTTCACGGATATCGGCAGTTTCAACCGCAAGGGTGCCATCCCAGTTAAAGCCACTCTTTTTACCCCTGTATCCTGCCTCCCCTTTGCCTGATATCTTAAAGTGATTTAAGGTTCCTGACGCCTGCTCAACCCTCACAGAGATGTTATTTAGGTTTATCCCGGATGGCCCTTCTACCTTCAGTTCTCCCTCATTAATTTCCAGTATCTCAAACCCCCCCTTAAAAAAGGGGGCCATATCAAATCTCCCCTTTTCCTTTTTCCTCATAAAGGTCATCAGATATGTTTCATCTAGCCTGATTACAGGATGCCTTATATCAACGCTGACAGGGATAAGGTCACCCGTCAGAAGCCGCCATTTACTGAACCGAAAATTCAGGCTCATTGCCTCAATGCTGCGGCCAGTGCCCCTGAATTGTATCTTAACATCCTGTAAATTGAGGCCGGTAAGGCCAAGGATATCAAACCCCATCTTTTCAGCCTCAATATCCATGCCGAGCCTGTTGCAAACATCCTTAATAATGTAGCGCTGGACATCAGTTCTCTTGAGCAGATGGTTTAAAAAAACAAGGCCGGAAAAAAGAATCAGTAAAAATATCACGGACAGGACGGTATATTTATAGATTTTTATGCCGGACTTCATTGAGATTACTTAGGTATGCAGGGTTTTTCAGGATGATCCATGAAGGCAAAATAATCCATGCATATCCTTCTATGGTCAAATGCCATTTTTTCAGGCAGTGTCTCATATGTGAAGACCCTTGCAGAGAGGGCGTCATCAGCCGCTACCGGCATACCCTCTGCCTCTGCAATAAAGACCACTGATATGGTGTGGTGCCTTGGGTCTCTTTCAGGGTCTGAATAGGCCCCAAGCTGGCATACAAGCCTCACATCAAGGGATGTCTCCTCCTTTGCCTCCCTCACTGCTGCTGTTTCGAGGCTCTCCCCGTAATCAACAAATCCGCCCGGGATGGCCCAGCCATAGGGTGGATTTTTCCTTTCAATCAGGACTATGCCCCCCTTTACCATTATGATGATGTCCACAGTGGGGAAGGGGTTTTTATACCTGAAAAGGCCCTTTCCGCATTCAGGGCAGATAAAGGTATCTTTCATTTCTGGTTTCCAGGCTAAAGGTTATACTGTGATATCAGCCTTGATAGATATGTCCTCTGTATATCCATGACCTTGGCTGCCTTGCTTCTGTTACCGCCCGTATGGTCCAGATTTATCTTTACAAACTCTTTTTTGAATTTATCAAGGGCGTCTTTGAGTGTTAAACCAAATTCAAGCCCCGGCTGCTCCATATCATGGGCGCCTATGGGTAGGTCCTCTGGCATTATCTCATGCCTGTTTCCCATTACCACTGCCCGTTCAATGGCGTTTCTCAGTTCCCTAACATTGCCAGGCCAGTTGTACTTCATTAGTTTATCCATTGCCTCTTTTGATATGCCAAGGTTTGGGAGCCCTGTCTCTACCCTGAACATATCCAGGAAATATTTTGCAAGAAGAGGTATATCCTCCCTGCGATCACGCAGGGGTGGCATCTGAAGCTGAACAACATTGAGTCTGTAGAAAAGATCCTCCCTGAATTTCTCCTTTGCAATCTCCTTTGGAAGATCGCGGTTTGTAGCGGCAATAATCCTGACATCCACAGAGATAGGCTCTGTGCCGCCGATCCGGTAAAAGACCCCCTCCTGCAGCACCCTGAGGAGTTTGGCCTGCATGCCCGGAGACATCTCCGCTATTTCATCAAGAAAGATGGTGCCCTCATCAGCCAGCTCGAATTTCCCCACCTTTTTACCGACAGCGCCTGTGAAAGAGCCCTTTTCATGGCCGAAAAGCTCGTCCTCCAAGAGGGTCTCAGGCAGGGCAGCGCAGTTTAATACAATGAGAGGCATGGACTTTCTGTGACCTGACTGGTGTATAAGCCTTGCTAAAAGCTCCTTTCCTGTGCCGCTTTCGCCTAATATCAGCGTGGTAGTCTTTGAATTGGCCACCTTGAGCGCATCAAAGATAACCGTCTTGATACTCTTTGAATCACCAACAATCTTGTACTTGCTGGAGAGCTCCTCCTTGAGGTCCCTGTTCTCCCGCTTAAAATGGTCTATCTCCCTTGCATTGTGTATTGCCCTGGATGCCAGGTCAGCAATGGAAAGCAGCATCTTAATATCCTCCTGTGTGAAGGAGGTGCCATCTTCCTTGTCAATAAGCTCAACCACCCCTATCACCCTGTCATCCACCTTCATGGGCACACATGCAATAGACCTTGTCTTAAATCCTGTATGTTCGCTGATCCTCTTGTCCCATCTGGGGTCAAGGCTGACATCAGGTATGAGGAGTGGTTCCCCTGTCTGGGCAACATACCCAACAATGCCCTCCCCTAGATTTATCTGAAACTGCCTGACCTCGCTCCCCTTTTCGCCTGTGGCCACCTTGAAAAAGAGTTTTTTACTCTTTTCATCCATGAGCAGGAGAGAACTGGCCTTTGCCCCCATCATCCTGGTGGCGCTGTTAATGATAAGCTCAAGCAGTTCGTCCTGCTTAAGGATGGATGATTGCATCCATGTTGATATTTCCCTGAAATAGGAGATAGGAAGCCCATGAGAACTCTTTGCATCCATGTTGATACCCTCATTTACCTGTTATAGATTAAATAAATCATACCCTTTGTAACAGTCGCGGATGATAATATCATTTTTTCATAGGCAGCGTATACTTTTATTTACAAAAATGCAACAAAAATATAACTCATGTTTTGAATGTATATTATTTTGTATTTAAGCCTTGTAACTCCCACAACCTGTAGACAGAATGGATACACAGGCGCAGCCCTTTGGATCAGGAGAGTCAGGGGGATTAATTCAAAAGAGATACATTGCCTGTTAAACAAATGAAAGGCCTGTAACCATTATCAGCCCCATTACCATAGGAATTAAGACAGTAAAAAATAAAACCTTTCATTTTAGCCGCCCATGTTTTTACCGATATAAATATTATAGCTGACAGAAAAGCCATTATTAAGGAGAGGCATAAGAAAATGGTCATGTGTATCAGGCGATTAACCAATTATTTACTTGCAGCAACATTGCTTTTTGTTTTGCTTCCTGTAACGGCCCTGAGCGCCCCGGTATCAGTTAACAGGGCAGAGGCAGTTGCAAAGGGCTTTTTGCACCATATTAATGGCTCACATACCATTAGTTCCGTAAAGGAGATAACCAGAAACAATAAACCGGTGGCGTGGTTAATCCACCTTGACCCCACAGGGTACATACTTGTTGCCTATGACGATATAAGGGTGCCTGTTAAGGGGTATTCACTTACATCAGGGTTTCTTGACCTCCCAAGCGGTTACAGGGAGATACTGCTTCAGGAGCTTGAACTCCCCCCTGCTTTGACCATTAGCTCAACTTCCCCTGTAACTGAAGATATAAATAGCAGCTATTGGGCCTTTCTGCAGACCCTTCCTGATAAAAGCGCCGCCATCCATGCCTATACACCGGATACATTTCTGCTTACTACCCGCTGGGGTCAGGCTTACCCATATAACAGCATGAATCCGCAGATAAACGGGGATTATACGTTTACAGGCTGTGTGCAGACAGCCATTGCCCAGCTCATGAGATATCACAAGCATCCTCAAAAGGGGAGCGGGGTTTTTACATATTCATGGAATGGTCAGACACTAAAGGCTGTTTTAAACCGCCCCTTTAACTGGGATATTATGCCTGACACATCAAATGGCAGCGTGCCCGAATATCAGAGGGACGAGGTTGCTGCCCTCATGCGTGATATAGGGATATTGAACCAGGCGAATTTCGGGCTAACCAGCACCAGCGCCAGCTTCAGAACAAATGAATTTTCAAGGGCATTCGGATATGCGCCCATATCCACAATGTGGATCAGCAATGGTGCCTTTTTCAGCACAATAAAAGATGAGATAGACAATATGAGGCCGGTTCTGTTAAGCATGCCCGGCCATCTGGCAGTTGCTGATGGTTATGCATCTGATGGGGCAGGGAAGAAGATACATCTGAACCTGGGCTGGGACGGCTCATATGACAACTATTACTATCTTGACCAGACAAATGTTATTGGACAATACTCCTTTCCCCCCAACCATATGATCTACTATAATCTGCGCCCCTGTGCAGGGGGTGAATGTTCACCATACACACCCTCTTCAGCAGGCTCCCCGCCGGTAATAGCAAGCCTGCTTCCTGATACCATAATTGATGCTGCCGGAACGACCCTTTATATAGACGCCTATGACCCCAATGGCAATGATGTAACCCTTTCAGTCTTATCAAGCTGTGATGATATTGCAGCAGGGTTCGATTCAAACCTCCTGACCCTCACGCCAATTGAGACAGAGGGCTTCTGTGAGGTAAAGGTGCAGGCACAATCCGCTGGCGGAACCACTGAAAAGAGATTCAATACCTTAAGCCTTGATGAGATGATCTACCTGGGCGCAAAAACAGAGCTTGCAGGGGGCTGGGCAAGCAGCTATGAAACAGATGAATTTTATGTTTATCTCTCAGGGGCTGCCACCATTTCAGGTACAAGGGGGTATACCAATCAGGCATTTTATATATGGGTGGAGACTGAAAACGGGGCAGCAAAGGTGACAGGGCCTTATGATCAAACCTTTACCTATAGTTTTTCTCCCGGCATATACCGGATAAATGCCTCAGTGAGATATGGTAACTCCTCCTATACACTGGGTGACAAAACCGGCTATATTATCAATGTTACCCTGGGTAACCTTGACTATACTGTCTCTGATATGGCAGCGGATATGGCCATTACGCTTCAGGATTTTTCAGATGGAGACCTTGTGCTTTCACAGGGCCTTAACCTTGTTTCCCTGAATAAAGTGCCTTCAGACACCTCAATATCATCAGTTTTGTCAGCCATATCAGGCAAGGTGAAGAGCGTATGGGCATTTAACGGTACATGGCAGGTGTATGACCCCTTAAAACCTGAGTTGAGCAATCTTTATGAAATGGCCCCCGGAAAGGGTTACTGGATTAATATGAATAGCGCTGCATATCTGAATGTAACCGGCAATTACCCTCCCGCGACAATAATTCTAGCGCCGGGCTGGAATCTGGTTGGTTTTAATTCAGAGACATCAAAAACTCCAGGGGTTGCATTTTCTACTATTGCCGGCAAATACTACTCTGCATGGTCATTTGAGAATGGTGCATGGAAAATTTATGACCCATCAGACACAGGCTCAAGCACCCTCTCTGAGGTTAAACCGGGCGCAGGGTACTGGATCAATATGAAAGAATCCTCTATATGGGTGCAATAGATTTAAGATTGCAAATAGTAAATAGCAAATAGAATATAGAAAATGGAATATAGTAGACATAAGTCATTTACTGGATTGACAAACCATCACTATTATAAGGTATAATAACCTCTGTCTTAGGCGGGCATATGGTTTACATCCCTGATTGATAGAGCTGGTGCCGTAAATTGTTTTAATATTATTTATATGGATAATGGTTTAAATATAAATCGATGAGAATTAAACAATATATATCCTTCATTGCACTGCATGCGCTATTTTTGTGTGCCTTTTCAATGCAGTTATATGCCTCACCGGGCAAAAGAGCAGAAACATACACCTTCCGCTTTGATAACAAAACAATATCTGATGTATTAAAAGAGATATCACAAAAAAGCGGGATAACAATAATACTGAAGAGTGATACCAACAAAACCATACAGGGCAAATCGTACACCAACCAGACACTTGACAGGATAATTGCCGATCTCATGAGGGGTGAAAGCTGCGCTGTGGTCTGGAATTACAACAAAGGCATACTTGCCTCTATTGGCCTTTACACATTCAAAAAGGATAGTAAAAGCGTGAACATGAGATTTTTTCCTGACATACCCCCTCCTGTACAGGAACCGGAAATAGAAAGAAACAATGAGGTTCCTCCACCAGTCCGGGATACAGAGAGCGCCAGGGCTGATGAAGAGAGGGAAATGGAGGTCAGGCGGGCACTGGCGGCAAGTGAAATGATGAGAAGAAGGGAGATGGAAAATGATAACCAGCTCCCAGGCCCCGGTTTTCCAGGTAGTAACAGGCCAATGAGGAGGGTTAATGGGGAGGGAGCCGCTGTGGTGGGGTCAACAGATGATTCAGGAGCAGCCCTCATGCCGCCAGGCTCAGATGAAACACCAGAGGCTGGGACAGGGGAAGAGGCAAATGGCTTGGCGCATGAGACACCTCCAGGTGTGCCTGATGAAACCGCTATCCCTCCTTCACCTGAAGCGCCTGATCCTCTAGACTTTAACGGGCTTGAGCCTCCCCCAATGCCCCCGGGATTTTGAACCTATTTAAATGGATAAACACCATGAAAAAGATATCTCTTATATTTTTATTGCTGACAGCTCTAATATCTATATCATCCATATCCAGCGCTGTCCCCCCTCAACCGGCCAGGATAGGCGGCACAGTGACGGTTAATGGCAGGCTACTGAACCAGTCAACCGATAGCAGGCTTGTTATAAGGGTCACAAAACCTAACGGCATACCCCTCGTCCCTGCGGCAGAGGATACTGACGGCCTCTCTGTAAACGGTTATTATCTAATCGATATCCCCATATATGAAGCAACAGACCAGCCGGGGGGTATTGCGCCTGGAACAACTGTTGTTGTTCATGTGTACTGGGGCTCAAAGGAACTAACTGTCCTCTCCCCGTCAAACGGACAGATAAATGTTGGGGCATCAGCAAGCACAACAACTGTAAACATAAGCGCCAAGGGGGCAATCGGGTCTGTTGCGCCAATACTGAATCTTTTACTGGATTAGTTTTTTAATAATCACTTATCTAATCTTTTAAAAAATCAAATAACTATCCTGTAATCCATTCAGAATCCTTGACAAAGGGTTGCAGCCAAAATAGTATGCAACAGGTTTTTGAGGCATCTCCTAAATGTTCAGCATGCCCCCGTTAAAGGGAGTTCATATCAAATAATAAATTATGGAGGATTTATGACCAGATTAATGAGAAAAACATCTATTTTTTTCTGCTGTTTTTTCATGTTCGCTATTCTTTTCGGTAATAGCGCCCCTGCAGCAGAAGAGAAGGCGACTACAGGCAAGGCCAAGGAGCAACCCAACCCATTCGCCTATACACCCCCTTCCCGCGAGTGCACAAGGGCCATGCTTGTAAAGGCAACAGAAGAGTATATTGCTGCACAAAAAGCGGGAAACCCTTCAAAGATGTCGCTTGCAAAGGATGCAAAGTTTTCCCAGGATATGAATCCTGTAGCAAAAGAGAAGATGCTTATAAACAGATCATTGCCTGTTGCATTTCACCGCAGCATGTATGATACCGCACGCTGCAAGAGCTTTACCGAGGTGATAGTCACGGAAGGGGCTGAAAAATATGTTATCGGAACACGTCTTACTGTTGACAAGGGCAGGATCACAGAGGTGGAGAGCCTTGTCACAGACAAGTCTGACTGGCTCTTCAATGCGGATGATTACCTCAAGTATTCCAGGGGCGAAGACTGGTCAACCCTCCCCGTTGATAACCGTGTGAGCAGGCAGGAGCTTATTAATGCGGCAAACAATTATTTTGATTTTATCTTTCTTGATAAGGGGGTAAGGCCGCCCTGGGGATCACCATGCGCTAGGCTTGAGGGTGGCGCATACACCAATGCCAAAAATGAAGATAAGGACACCTGTCAGATACCCGGCCCGCTTGGTGAGATGTTTGTATCAAACCGCACATTCCTTGTTGATGAGGAGATTGGCGCTGTAAACATATTCTGCCTGTTTGAAGACAACGGGGCAGGCATGCCTGATTCCCATACATTCAGGCTGGTTAATGGTAAATACCGCTTTATCCATACCCTGAGCGTGAACAGGAATGACAAGCCGGTAGAGGTGCCGGAATATAAGCCTGAACCGGACCCTGTATGCGACCGCAACATGCTTAAGGCGATGGCAGCAAGTTATATCCTTGCCCAGGAGTCGGGTGACCTCTCAAAGATGGCCCTTGCTGACAAGGTAAAATATATAGAAAACATGAGTGAAACCACAAAGGAGAAGGGGATGTGGAATACCCCCCTGAAGATAGCCTTCCACAGGAGCATCTACGATACGGTCAGATGTAAGACATTTACAGAGGTGATAGTAACCGAAGGAAAAGAAAAATATGTCCTTGGCACAAGGCTCAAGGTTGACAGGGGAAGGGTCAGGGAGATCGACAGCCTTGTCACAAGCAAAAAGGACTGGCTCTTTAACGCAGATGATTATCTTAAATATTCAAGCTCAGAAGATTGGGATATCCTTCCCCCTGATGATCGTATAAGCAGGCAGGCGCTTATTGATGCAGGTAACCAGTATTTTGACTATGTTTTTATGGATAAGGGTATAAGGCCACCCTTTGGACACATCCCCTGCGCAAGGCTTGAGGGCGGGGCATACACAAACCCGAAGGGCGAGGAAAAGGATACCTGCTGGATACCAGGGCCACTTGGAGAGCTGCCAATAGTGGGAAGGACATTTGTGGTTGATGAAGAGATGGGGACGGTAAATGTCTTTTGCAGGTTCGGGGCATATAAAAACGGCATGCCTGATTCACACACATTCAGGCTTGTAAGGGGTAAGTATAAATGGATTCACACCCTGAGCGTTAACCTTACTGATAAGCCACTGGCTGTGCCGGATAATGCGCCGGGTGTGCCTGAATCACATTAGGCGATTTATTGATGCTATATTTACATTATTAATCAGGTGTGTAGACAAGGTATGCCCTGTCTCTACATTTTTATAACACTAAAGCGAAGTACAGATAATCACTTATATTACAGGAGGATTACCCATGGACAAGGAGTTTACCAGAAGAGAGATAATAGGCGCAGGGCTTGGTGTTGCCGCTGTTGCGCTTGCAGGGGCGGCTATTTCCGCAACAGCCGCTGCTCAGGAGAAACCTGTCTCCAATAGCGGGACAAATAGCTCAGCCGGTTTAAGCGAATTCAATAAATATGGTGAAGAGCTTGAAAACGGCCTGGTCCTGAGGACATCGCCCATCGCAGTGAAAATGATCGAAAAGGAGGAGGATATACCAAAAGGGGCATATAGACCAAAAAGGGACGGGGGCATCCATATTGCCCAATGCCAGGCATTCGGTATGTCACGGCGACAGGGCATGACCGTTGCCATGCTTAAAGAGGATCACTGGTGCCCGACAGCGTTAATGGCCTATGGGATGGTTCCAAAACCAACAGGCGGGTTTTTCGGAGAGGCATACATGAGCTTTGAGGCAGGCAAATATATAGGGATTGTCACCGCGCCGTTAAAGAGCGCGACATTCATGCCGGATGTAATTATGATTTATATGAATCCAGCTCAGTTAAGAGGGGCGCTTCTACCCATGAATTTTAGCGGGTCTGATCAGGTAAAGACAGAGTTGTTCCTCCCCTCATGCGGCCATGCGGTTGTAGACCCCATGAAGACAGGGAAATATGTGGTGGTGCTCCCTGATCCTGGTGAATACCAGAGAGGGCTTGCAACAGAGGATGAGATGATACTATCTGTCCCGCAGGCAAAGATGCAGCCCTTTATGGCAAGCCTTAAACAGGGGGGCAAGATGTATTCACACAGGGAACAGCATATGGACATGAAGCCTGACTTTGAACAGCCGCAGTTCTATAAGGATATGTTCAAGTCATGGGGGCTTGATACAAAATAGAGTTACCTTTTATGGTTCCTTATCCCAGCCGCCGCCAAGGGCCTTGTATAACCTTATGAGGCCCAGGGTAATTGTCCCGCTGCTGCTGGCCTTGCTCTCTTCAAATGAAAGCAGTGCACGCTGGGCATCAAGTACATCCAGAAAATCAACCAGCCCGGAGCTGAACCGTTCATCAGCTATCTCAAGGGCCATCTGCGCGGCAGCAGCGCCCTTTGTAAGCATCCTGTATCGTTTCTGCTCCTCTCCATAGGCCATTATGGCATCCCTCACCTCTTTGATCGCATCTGCCACCGTGGTTTCATACTCAATAAGGGTGCGCTCCTGAATGGCGTTCTGGATCTCGATCTGATCCCTGATCCTGTTCCGGTTAAAAAGAGGAATGCTTATAAATGGGGATATGTTCATGGCCGCATTTTCATCGGAGAAAAAATTATCAAGGGAAGAGGCAGTAAGCCCCAGCGCCCCGGTCAGCCTTAAAGAGGGGTAGAGGTCAGCAGTGGCTGCCCCAACCCTTGCGGTCTGGGCTGCAAGCGCCCTTTCTGCCTTCCTGATATCCGGCCTGCGTCGGAGTAAATCAGCAGGGATGCCTATGACAATTTCAACCCCCGGCACAGGTATGGGCGCAGGAGATGAGAGTTCATTATGGAGGTCGCCTGGCATTCTTCCAAGCAGTATGGCAAGTGTATTCAAGGTCTCTTCAATGCTGACCCTGTAACCCGGTAAACGGGCGCGTGTATTTTCAACATTATATCTTGCCTGCTGAACCTGAAGTGAGCCGATCAGCCCTGCCGCTGCCTTGTCCTCAAGAACAGAGAGTGCCTTTTCCTGAATTTCAAGATTATTCTTCACTATCTCAAGCTGTTTCTGAAGTGTCCTCAGCCTCACATAACCGCTCACTGCCTCAGAAACCATGCTGACTAAAACAGCGCGGTACCCTTCACCGGATGCCTCAAGTTCGGCTGCTGCCGCCTCTAAATTCCTGTGCTTTTTTCCAAACAGGTCTATCTCCCATGATGCATCAAAGCCTGCATTATAATAATCGCTCCCAACAGAAAAGGCAGAGGGGTCAGGGTCATCAGCGGTTGGCTTTCCTGACTGTGTTCTGCGGTATGTTGATGAGCCTGTCACAGATGGTTGAAGCTGTTTCCCGGCCTCACCCGCCGCTGCCCTTGCCTGTCTGATACGTGTCAGGGCGATTTTAAGATTCCTGTTACCCTCCATCACCCTTTTTACTAGTCCGCTAAGGGCCGGGTCATCTAGCGTTATCCACCAGTTTGCGAGCCTCTCTGTTTCAGCAGCCTGCAAGGCCTTTTCCCCTTCCCTTTCCAGATCAGGCCATTTTTCAGGCACATTCATAATGTGCGGCCTGTAATCGGGGCCGACCTGGCATGCGCACATCATGATGCACATGAGCAGGGCAATAATCATTATATTACTGTTACTCTTCTTTTTTCTGTCCATTATTATCTTCCGGTAGACCCGAACCTTCCATAATTTTTTCTGTTGAATCCTTTAGATGTATAAACCTCTTTATTCTCTCACGGGCTGTCTGGAAAATGGCCCATAATGAAGGGGTAAGCACCACCCCGAAAACCACGGCGGCCACCATGCCGCCGAATACCGTTGTGCCTATGTGGCGCCTGCCAACAGCGCCTGCGCCTGTGGCAAGAACCATTGGCAATACACCGAGGACAAATGAGAGGGCTGTCATTAAAACCGCCCTGTAGCGTATCCTTGAAGCCATGCCCGCGGCATTTTCAATTGAGTGGCCGAACTCCCTCTCTGTCTTGGCAAACTCCACAATCAGGATGGCATTCTTGCTTGCTAGGCCGACCAGAAGAATAAGTCCGAGCTGTGCATATATGCTTAAAGATATATTGGTGATTTTGAGGGCAATCATTGCGCCCAGGGCCGCCACTGATATAGAGAGCATAACAGGGATGGGGACAGTCCAGCTTTCATACTGGCCTACCAGAAAGAGAAAACCAAATATCAGTGCCATGATCACAAGCACAATCACCTGCCCCTCATTTTGCCTCTCCTGGTAACTCATCCCGGTCCATTCATACTGGAAACCATCAGGCACGGCCCTTTCCATGACCTCGCCCATAGCATCCATGCCTTCGCTGGAGCTGAAACCGGGGGCCACTTCAGCGGTAACATTGACAGATGGATACATGTTATAGCGGTTAATAGACTGCGGGGCAAGTATGGTATGGATATCTACAAGTGTGGTTAAAGGCACCATCTGCCCTTTCCTGTTCTGCACATATACATTGAGCACATCTTCCAGTTTGCTTCTATAAGGAAAATCCGCCTGCAGCTTTACCTGATAGATCTTACTGAAGAGGTTAAAATCATTAATATAGCTTGAACCCAGGATGGCCTGAAGCGTGGAAAATACCCTGCCTATGGGCACATCCACCATTTCTGCCTTTTCACGGTCAACATTGAGATATAGCTGGGGTGTACTTGGACGATATGTGCTGAATGCCCTGCTGATGCGGGGATCCTTGCCGGCTGAGTCTACCAGGAGTGTCAGGGCATTTGCGAGCTCCTCAGGGGATTGGCCCATTGCAGCCTGCAGCACAAAGTCCATCCCGCTTGTTGAACCGAGCCCCCTGATGGGCGGCTGATTGAATGCCCTGACCTGCGCCCCAGGTATGGTTGCTGCAATCCTTCCGATGTTTGCTATAATGGCATCGGCCTGGAGTTCAGGGGTCTTGCGCTGATCCCAGTGATCAAGCAGCAAAAAGGCCATCCCGCTGTTGCCTCCGCCACCGCCGCCGCCACCGAAACCAACAATAGTCATTATATCCTTAACACCCGGCATGGTGCGCGCCTTTTCATAGAACTCCTTCATAACCTCAACTGTTCTGGGCTGTGTCGCATTTTCAGGGAGCTGAATATCAACCATAACTGCCCCCTGATCCTCTGTGGGAAGAAAACTTGTAGGGTGAACAGAAAAGAGGTACCCGGCAGCCGCTGTGACAGCAATAAGTATCCCGAAGGAAACCATTTTACGATGCACAAGCCACATGGCGCTGTGTACATAAATGTTTCGAATCCTGCCCAGCCATAGGTTAAACCATATAAAAAAACCAAATGTCGTTTTTTTGTGAGGCTTAAGAAGTATGGAGCAGAGAGCAGGGCTGAGCGTGAGGGCGCTGATAGTAGATATGGACACTGCTGTTGATATGGTCACTGCAAACTGCTGGTATATCCTGCCGGTGATGCCCGATATAAATCCTATGGGTATAAAGATTGCTAGCAGTACAAGGGTTGTGGCAATAACAGCGCTGGAAACCTGTTTCATAGCCTTGGATGTAGCCTCTCTGGGGGCAAGATGCTCTGTCTCCATGAGCCTCTGGACATTTTCCACAACCACAATGGCATCATCAACAACAATACCTATTGCCAGAACAAGGGCAAAAAGTGTCAGGGTATTGATGCTGTACCCGAGGGCCAGAAGCACTGAAAAGGTGCCGATAAGCGACACAGGGATGGTGCTGGCAGGTATAAGGGTGGACCTCCAGTCCTGCAGAAAGATAAACACAACCAACACCACCAGCACAAAGGTCATAATTAGGGTCATGACGATCTCGGAGAGGGCTGTGCGGATAAAGGTGGTCGGGTCATTTACGATTGAGTACTCCAGGTCGTCCGGAAAATAACGGGAAAGCCTTTTCAGCTCAGCATTAACCCTGTCTATGGTATCAAGGGCATTTGCATCAGGAAGCTGGTTCAACCTCATGGCAATAGCGGGATGTCCATTATAGGTGGCGCCGGCAGCATAACTCTCTGCACCAAGCTCAATCCTTGCGACATCCTTCAGGGTGAGCCTGCCTCCATCCTTGTTTGTGCGAAGGATAATATTTTCAAACTCTTCGACCTTCTCCATCCTTCCTGTTGCCCTGATGCTGTACTGAAGCTGCTGAGAACCATCCGTGGGCTCACTCCCGATTGCGCCGGCTGCTGCCTGGATATTCTGGCTTGCGATTGCCGCAGAGACTGTATCTGCGCTTATACCATAGGCTGCAAGCCTTGCCGGATCAATCCAGATACGCATACTGTATTTGCTCGGCCCCATGATCCCGACCTCGCTTACACCCGCAACGCGTGAGATTGCATCCTTTACCTTGTCATCAAGGTATGTGCCTATAGCAAGCTGGTCATGTGTGCCATTTGGAGAATAAAATGCAAAAAAACCTAACACATCACCCGATCTGGTGTTAACGCGCACAGACTGCTGCCGCACCTCGGCGGGCAGTTTATTATAGGCCCTCTGTAAAAGGTTCTGCACCTTGACCATGGCAATATCGATATCTACCCCCACCTCAAATGTGACAGAGAGAGAGTAGGAGCCGTCGCCGGAAGAGGAGGACATATAGATCATGCCTTCCACACCGTTTACCACCTCCTCTATGGGGGCGGCCACAGCATCTGAGACCACCTGCGCGCTAGCGCCCGGATATGCGGCGTTGATACTCACAGTCGGGGGGACAACGTCAGGGTACTGAAGTATGGGGAGATTGACCAAGGCAATGATCCCTGCGATCAGGATTATGACCGAAACAACCATTGCGAGACGCGGACGCTCTATAAAATGTGCGGAAAACATTTATCTGTTACCGCCTATCGGGGCAGGCTTTTCTGCTCCCCCGGAAATATTTACAGCCTGTCCGGGCCGAACCTTTTGTATACCCTCTACAATGACAACTTCACCAGCCTTGATCCCATCATCAATAATCCAGTCAGTGCCCATGACCGATCTTTTTTTGATCATCCTCATCTGGGCAACATTGTCATTTCCCACTACAAATACATAACTCCCTTCACGGCTCTCCATTACCGCAGGCTGGGGAATAATGGGCAGGAGCTCCGGCCTTAAAGGAGCGAGAATAACAGTAACATACCCTCCCGGAACAAGCATCCCATCAGGATTTGCAAATCTGGTTCGCATTGATATGGTCCCGGTTGATGGATCTATGGAGGTGTCGATAAAATCCCATTTGCCTTCACCCGCATATGGGCTCCCATTGGGAAGACGCAAAGAGGGCCTGAATATCTTTTCAGGAGAAGAGCCTGCCCGCTCCAACAGGTTAAGATATTCCACCTCGCTTATGGAGCAGACCACCCTGATCGGGTCAATCTTAATAACAGTGGCGATTGTACCGGAACCAGGGCCAACATAATCGCCGACAGAATATCTTTTCTGTGTAACACGCCCTGAAATCGGAGAGCGGACAGTGGTATATGCCATGTCTATTGTGGCAAGTTCAAGGTTAGCCTTTGCGGAAACAAGCTGGGCGCTGTAAAAACTCACATTTTTCTGTGCCGCCTCAACATCCTTTTCCGGGACGCTCCCTGATTTTGCGGTCTGAAGCCTCTTAAGGTATTTTTCCGCCTCTGTGAGATTGGCCTCGATCTGTAAGAGAGCGCCCCTGCGAGACTCAATTTCTGCCTTAAACCGCTCCTTCTCTATGGTGAACATCAGATCCCCGGCCTTGATATTCCGGCCTTCTGTAAAATCAATGGTTTCCAGATACCCTGAAACCCTGGCAACAAGGTCAACTGAATCAACAGCCTCTATACGGCCTATATACTCACGCGCAACGCTGATCTCCTTTAGGGCAACCTCATGCACCCTCACAAAAGGGGCCGGCATCTGCATCTGGAGGCGCTGACCCATGTCAGGCTTAGAAGATGTATCCTTTTTACCCGTGAAGATAAACCAGAGCGCTGCAAGTATCGCAACGATTAAAAAGGCATATTTTAATAAACGCCTTTTTACTGCTGCATTGAAATAATCATTTTTATTAATCAATCTATTTACTCCTTAAACAGCCCATAAGATAAAACAGGATTGAGCTACAAACAGTATATCCCGGTCATAATGAGGCGCTGGAAAAATTGAGGGGGAAAGACACAGTGATGGAACATTATAATTTAAGACCTCGAAATGAAAATCAAACCTGCCGCTAATATTTTTAAGTTCAAATTTATTTTAAAATGGCCAAGTTGTCAAGGCACAATCCAATAAATAAACTCAGGCCAGGCTGTAGAGCAGACTTATCTCCTCTTTCCACAGGGACTCATCAGGGGTCTCAAGAACCATTGGGATATCATCAAATAAAGGGTTATTCATGATAAACCTGAATGGCTCAATACCAAGGAGCCCTTTTCCTATGCTCTCGTGTCTGTCCACCCGGCTTGCATGCGCCTTTTTCGTATCATTAAGATGAAGGGCCTTCAGATATTTTAAACCTACTATCTTATCGAACTTCTCAAGGGTTCGTTCAAAGGCATTATCCGTCTTGATATCATAACCGGCAGAATAGGTATGGCAGGTGTCCAGACAAACCCCTATGCGGCTCTTATCATTAACAGTATCTATCATGCGGGAGATGTGTTCAAACCTGTTGCCCACGTTGGTGCCCTGACCAGCTGTATTTTCTATCACCGCCATAACCCCTTTTGTCTGGTCAAGGGCAAGGTTGATGGATTCAGATATCCTGTCAAGGCACTCCTCAGGAGAAATTTTGCCCAGGTGGCTGCCCGGATGAAAATTAAGATATTTCAGCCCTAACTCTTCACAGCGCTGCATCTCATCAAGGAATGCTGCCCTTGATTTTTTAAGCCCCTCTTCATCAGGGCTTCCAAGATTGATCAGATAGCTGTCATGGGGGAGTATATACCTGGAATCAAAACCCAGGGTCTGGCACGCCTCCTTGAATTTAGAGATATTTTCAGGGGTAAAGGGTTTTGAGACCCATTGCCTCTGGTTTCTGGTAAAGAGGGCAAATGCCTTTGCCCCTATATCTAAAGCATTTTGAGGGGCATTTTCTACCCCTCCGCCTGTGCTCACATGGGCGCCAATATATTTCATTTTTTCTTAACCCTCACTATTAATAAACATAGGCTATTTAAAAAATAACCAGGGCATAAACAAATCAAAATCTGATTTAAGTCCAGCCAGAGAATAAGGCAGCAAATAGAGCTTGTCAAAATATTTAAAGCATTAATTGCTGTTTACAGACTAATGTCAATGGCGTACTATTTCATAAACAGATTATCATGAGAAAACAATGGCGTACCTTCAATTAAAGATATAGGTGATGATCTCTTTTAACAAAGTATAGCATTTTTTATTTTTCATACATATTTCATTTTAGTTTCATCCTTATTTCACAGGCAGGTTTTAGGATGCTGTCAATTAAATAAAAAGGTTTAACAGGTAACTATTAATATCATCGAATGATAGCAATACATAATATCAGGAGGGCGTATGGCGGCAAAATTCAGAATTCTTAGATCGGAAGAGCACACGTCTGAACTCCAGTCACCGCTCATTAT
>CAZXUA010000009.1:0-16334 GCA_964643755.1 uncultured Desulfatiglans sp.
TTATAACTTGCCTATGTAAAACCCTTTTTTTACCTTGTCGAACTTGGGTTAAGGGGGAGGTTTTGCCATGGATAAAATGTTTTTATAAGTAGAGTGTAATCGTTACGGGCATGCACCTCTTTAATGGGTAAAAAAAGCCCCTTTCTCGGAGAGGGTGAAAAACCTGTCAGGGATGGGTTGATGATACGGTTAAATGTAAAGACAACATCAGAGGCCGTAAGCTCTTCACCATTATGGAACCTTATACCCTTGCGCAGCGTGAACTCCCATTCATTGTCATTCAATATCTTCCAGCCGCTTGCAAGCTGAGGGACTACCCTGTTATCTGCGTCCCTGGCAGTGAGGCTGTCAAAGATATTCTTTAAAACAATCTGGGTGTTCCTGCTGCGATGGTTAACAGGGTCCATTGTCTCAACATCCTCCTGGATGCAGATAACCAGGCGGTTATTTTTATCGACTGTGTCAGTGGCCTCTTTTGCATATGCTGCCAATGATGTGAGAAGGAAAAGGCATTCAAGGAAAACAATGCATAAGCGCTGTTCCCCTATACCATATGCCCCTGACCCCCTTAAACGTAAGGCAACCCTGACAAGCATGAAAACATCTAATATAGATACAAAACTTATACGGGCATGGAACAATTCAGGTAAACAATTACTTGTCATTAAATTATAAGCTTAAATAATTGCTTAACCAAGATTTGGAAAAGATTATAAAATTCTGTATAAATTATGTCAATTCATGAAAACAGGCAAGGTGTAAAAACTATAAAGAATCTTCGCCTTCCTTGACATTAACAACCAAATAGGAAATTATACCCCCTCTTTAATAAATAAAAATAAATCCAGGGAGGTAGCAATGGCCAGTAATGTAATAACCCAAACTGACTTTAAGGATATAGGCGCTGTAAGGCGGGGTAAGGTGAGGGATGTTTATGATATGGGGGATAAACTCCTTATTGTGGCAAGCGACCGCATATCCGCATTTGATGTTGTAATGGATGACCCTGTGCCTGACAAGGGTAAGATACTGACTGCTATCTCTGTTTTCTGGTTTGAAAAACTCAAAGATGTTGTGGAAAACCATATTATCTCTACTGACCCTGATGAATACCCTGAACCATTAAGAAGATATAAAAATGATCTTATCGGGAGGAGCATGCTGGTTAAAAAGGCGATGCCCCTTCCGGTAGAGTGTATTGTAAGGGGTTATATCTCAGGTTCAGGCTGGAATGATTATAAAAAGAGCGGCGCTGTATGCGGCATCCATCTCCCAGAGGGGCTTAAGGAATCTGAGATCCTCCCGGAGCCAATATTCACCCCGTCAACAAAGGCAGAGCAGGGTGAGCATGATGAAAATATCTCCTTTGAAAAGGCTGTCAACATACTTGGGAAAGATACAGCGGAAAAGATCAGGGACTATAGCCTCACGATCTACGAGAAAGGGAGAAGATTTTCAGCGGAAAAGGGGATAATAATCGCCGATACAAAGTTTGAGTTCGGTTTTATTGGTGATAAACTCATCCTTATTGATGAGGTGCTCACACCTGATTCATCCCGCTTCTGGCCAGTGGACAGCTATAAGCCCGGAGGGGCGCAGAAGAGCTTTGACAAGCAGTACCTGAGGGACTATCTGAACGGCCTTGACTGGCCAAAGGCGCCGCCTCCGCCCAGGCTTCCATTTGAGGTTATAGAAAAGACCCGTGAAAAATATCTGGAGGCGCTTGAAAGGCTTACAGGAAAGGGGCTGAATTATTAATCAGGCCTCATTTCCCTGCCTTGACAAAGCAAAACCAGATGCTTAAGGTAACAGAGGTTTTTCACAGACCTTTTATCAGATCAAAATAAGGAGTCAGTTTCAGGCGTTATGAACAGGGATTTATTGGACAAGAGTAAAAAAAGTGATGTCAAGGAGAATGAACCGGAGATAAAAGAGGGTGTTGCATCAGTAAAAGATGAAGCAGGGGCTTCTGAAGTAACGCCTGAAGAGACCTCCAGGGATGATCTTTTAAAAAAGATAGAAGAGCTCAGGGAAGAATCAAAGAATTATTATGACAAATATCTCCGCTCACAGGCAGAGATAGAAAATATCATAAAAAGGAATAAAAAGGATAAAGAGGAGTGGTACAAGTATGCCAATGAGGGGCTCATTAAGGAGCTGCTTCAGGTTATAGACAACCTTGAAAATGCGCTTTCCCACTCCTGCAATGAAAAATCATATAATGCCCATATAGAAGGGGTAGAGCTTACACTAAAGGGGCTGAAGGAGATACTTTCAAAGGCGGGCCTTTCCGAGGTGAAAACTGTTGGTGAAGATTTTGATCCCTGCCTTCACCATGCTGTGCAGCAGGAGGCGAGTGACAGCATGGAAAAAGGCAAGATAATTAAGGAGTTCCAGAAGGGGTACCTTCTTAATAAAAGATTAATAAGACCTGCCATGGTTGTCATCAGTAAGGGGGTATCTGATGATAACATCCCTGATGAAACCTTCCAGGGGGCATGTGAAGAAAATAATATAGAGTAAAGGGGGATAAGAAATAAAAATGGGAAAAATAATAGGAATTGATCTTGGCACTACCAACTCTTGCGTTGCTGTTATGGAAGGCGGTGACCCTGTTGTTATTGCCAACCAGGAAGGAAGCAGGACAACTCCATCAATAGTTGCCTTTAATGACAAGGGCGAAAGGCTTGTAGGGCAGATAGCAAAACGTCAGGCAGTGACAAACCCTGACAATACGATTTTTGCGGTTAAAAGGCTCATCGGAAGAAAGTATGCATCTCCGGAAGTGCAGAGGGATATAGGCATTCTTCCTTACAAGATTACCCAGGCGCCTAACGGCGATGCGCAGGTGACCTGCCGCGGAAAGGACTACAGCCCTGCTGAAATCTCATCCATGATACTTACCAAGATGAAACAGACCGCAGAGGATTATTTGGGTGAGCCTGTAACAGAGGCCATAATTACTGTGCCTGCATATTTTAATGACAGCCAGAGACAGGCGACAAAGGATGCGGGCAAGATTGCAGGTTTGAATGTATTAAGAATAATAAATGAACCAACAGCCGCTTCCCTTGCCTACGGGGTGGACAAAAAGGGCGATAAAAAGATAGCGGTATTTGACCTTGGCGGCGGTACATTTGACATATCAATACTGGAAATAGGTGATGGTGTATTTGAGGTAAAATCCACTAACGGCGATACCCACCTTGGTGGAGAGGACTTTGACAACAGGATAGTTAACTACCTGGCTGATGAGTTTAAAAAGGATCAGGGGATTGACCTCAAGAGCGACAAGATGGCGCTCCAGCGTCTTAAAGAGGCGGCTGAAAAGGCAAAGATAGAGCTTTCAGGCTCAATGGAGACAGATATCAACCTGCCCTTTATCACGGCAGACGCAAGCGGCCCTAAACACCTTAATATAAAGCTCTCCAGATCAAAGCTTGAGGCCCTTGTTGATGACCTTATCCAGAGGGTGATCAACCCATGCAATATCGCCATCAAGGATTCAGGCTTCAAGATCAGTGAACTGGATGAGGTTATCCTTGTTGGCGGCATGACAAGGATGCCCAAGGTACAGGAAAAGGTAAAGGAGATATTCGGCAAGGAGCCCAGCAAGGGCGTTAACCCGGACGAGGTTGTTGCTGTTGGCGCTGCAATCCAGGGCGGTGTATTAAAGGGCGATGTAAAGGATGTGCTTCTTCTGGATGTTACGCCCCTCTCTCTTGGTATTGAGACCCTGGGCGGCGTATTTACAAAACTTATTGAAAAGAACACCACTATCCCCACCAAGAAGAGTCAGGTATTCTCCACAGCCGCTGACAACCAGCCTGCGGTTGAGATACATGTGCTTCAGGGTGAAAGGGAGATGGCTGCAAACAACAAGACCCTTGGCCGCTTCCAGCTTGTTGGCATCCCGCCAGCACCAAGGGGCATTCCCCAGATAGAGGTAACCTTTGATATAGATGCAAACGGTATTGTAAGTGTTTCAGCCAAGGATATGGGCACAGGCAAGGAGCAGTCAATAAAGATCACTGCATCAAGCGGGCTTTCAGAGGAGGAGATCAAGCAGCTCATGAAGGATGCTGAGATGCATGCGGATGAGGACAGGAAGAAGAGGGAGCTTGTTGATGCAAGAAATATGGCTGACAGCATGATCTATACAACAGAAAAATCCCTCAAGGAGGATGTAAAGGATCTGGACGCAGCCTCAAAGACAGCAATAGAAAACGCCATTACAAAACTTAAAAAGGCGATGGAAGGAGACAATGTCGATGAGATCAAGCGCCTGACCGAAGAGCTTACCCAGGCATCACACAAGATAGCCGAGGCCATGTATGCAAAGGCCACCGCAGAGCAGCAGGCACAGCAGCAGGCGGGTGGGGCAGCAGGCGGCGCTTCAGGCAAGGCAAAGGATGATGATGTGGTTGATGCGGATTTTGAGGAAGTTGGCAAGGATAAAAACTAGTGCACTTCACTAAACACCTTATAAAAAAGGCTGTCCCCGTGATTTTAGCGGGGATGGCCTTTCTCTTTTTTTCCTGCGGGGCAGTGCATAAGGGTGTGCTGCCTGAAAAAAGAGTAAGGACATCGCCGGGCTATTCAAATGCCCTGGCTGATTACGAGGCAGGCAGGTACAGTAATGCCCTTGAGGCATTCAACAGGATACTTAAAAGAGAGCCCAATCACCCTGATGCCCGTATCATCAGGTATTACAGGATTTTCGCTCTTTATCATACAGGTGATCATCAGGCTGTTGTTTCCTATGCAGCAGAATGGCTGAAGGATTACCCTGAAAGCCCTGAACGTTACAAGATGCAGAGGCTTATTGGCGATGCAAACAGGGCAATGGGGCTCATGCACGAGGCCTGTTTCTGGATGATTGTTTCAATGAAGACAGCGAAGGCGGCAGGGATTTCAGGGGATTATGAGATTGAAACAATAAATGTTGTTAATGATATTATCGGCATGACGAATGAGGCAGACCTGAACAGGATCAAAAAGCTTGATGGCATAAGCAGGTTTATGCCTGCCATAAACCTGAGGCAGGCTGAGATTGCCCTTGGCAGAAACGCATATGTTCAGGCAAAAAGGCTTGCAACCCTTGCTGTCAATTCCGCTTCTGAGCAAAACAATGAAAAGGTTGTCACAAAAGGCAGGGCGCTCCTATCCCGGATTGCCGAGGAAAAAGAAGAAAACAACATTGTGACCAGAAAGATTATAGGCTGTCTTTTACCTCTTAAGGGTGACTACGCATTATACGGTGAGGAACTCCTGAACGGCATAGAGCTTGGCCTTGATCTCTTTAACACAGGAGATGCCGGGGTCTCTATAGAGCTTGTCATAAAGAATACTAATGCCTCGCCTGAAGATACTGTCAATGCCATTACTGAACTTATCCAGAAGGAGAAGGTTATCGCCATAGTTGGCCCCCTTTCGCAGGCCGCATCTGCTGCTGCTGCAAAAAAGGCACAGGAGCATGGTGTGCCGATAATAACCTTTTCCCAGAAACCCTCGATCGTAAAGGAGGGAAACTGGGTATTCAGGAACTACCTGACCCCTGAAAAAGAGGTGGAGGCCCTGGTGACAAAGGCAATTGGCGACATGGGCATGCTGAGGTTCGGGATCTTTTACCCTGACACCTCCTATGGAAGGCATTTAATGAAAACCTTCTGGGACAGGGTGGATGGTATGGGCGGTGAAATAACCGCTGTTGAGAGCTATAAACCCGGTGATACAGACTTTGCCGATGGTATTAAAAAAATGGCAGGGCTTTATTATCCACGGCCAAAGTCGGTTATTGAAAGGCTTAGGGCTGAGAGGCTTGCCCTTGAAGGTTTTGTAGATGCGGAAAATGATCCCGGTCAGGAAGATACCCCTGAGACCGGGGATAGCGAATCAGTTACACCTTTGCCTGAAGAGGGGGTTGGCCTGGAACCAATGGATGAAATGGAAGCTGCCACAGAGGAGACCCCGCTCGATGAAGTCCCTGATACAGAAATAGATACTGAGAGGCCTGAGATCGAACAGGCCGATAATATGAAACCCGGGGCAGAGGCCTCTGACATGGAACGTATAGAATATCATGCAACAACAGACCCCATAGTGGATTTTGATGCGGTATTCATCCCTGACAACAGCCGGAATATTGCGTTAATTGCGCCACAGTTCCCTTTTTACAATGTCTTTAATGTACCATTCCTGGGCACCAGTCTCTGGCTCTCAGGTGATCTTTTAAATACTACATCCGAATATATTCAGGGGGCTGTTTTCCCTGCAGGTTTTTATGCGGACAATGAATCAACAGGCATCATGGAGTTTGTGAGTCAGTACAGGGATATCTATGGCAAAGAGCCTGGGATTCTTGCTGCAACCGGGTTTGATACCATAAAGATGCTGCGCGGGCTTTTTACTGAAAATGATATCAGCACCCGCGCTGATTTCAAGGATGCCCTGCTTGAATATAAGAACTATTCAGGTGTGACAGGCCAGATATCATTTGATGAAGAGGGTGAGGTGGAAAAGATGCCCACACTCCTTACCATTCATGGCAAAGGGTATCATATCCTGAAATAGTGTCCATCCAAAAACTGTCGTTTTTGGATTCAAGCGGTCAGCCCTCAGCGTTCAGCTTTCAGTAAAAGGCATTAAAGACAAAGAATTAGTTGATCCCGCCTGGGACGGGGCTGAAAGCCCCATCCAGAATTAGTCTCTTTATGAATGGAAATCAAATAGCTATTCTTCTTTTTCTTTTTTCTCCGCCTTTTTATCCGACCTTGCAAAGCGCGAAGAGAATATACCCACCTCATACAGAAGCACCAGCGGTCCGGCCATCAGGCATTGAGACACGGCATCCGGAGAGGGCGTGAGTATTGCCCCTACAATAAATGCAAATAAAAAGGCGTACTTCCTGTGTTTCTTTAAAAAGGGGACAGTAACAAGCCCCATCTTGGTCAAAAAGAAGAGCACCACCGGGAGCTCAAACACAAGACCAAAGGCAAGGAGCATCTTTGATGCAAAAGAGAAATACTGTTTTACAGAGGGAAGCGCCCTCAGTGTTTCACTGGAATACCCCATGAAAAACTTGAACCCGACCGGAAAGACAATAAAATAACCAAAAA
This sequence comes from uncultured Desulfatiglans sp., assembly GCA_964643755.1. Taxonomy (GTDB): domain Bacteria; phylum Desulfobacterota; class DSM-4660; order Desulfatiglandales; family HGW-15; genus JAAZBV01. The sequence continues at coordinate 7,119 of CAZXUA010000009.1, forward strand.
GCGCACCGGAGATGAAAAGCAGCGTGGATGAAAAGACAAAGGGTGCAACATATTTTTTTTCATTTGGGTAAAGACCCGGCGCTACAAATTTCCAGAGCTGGTAGAAGATTACCGGTGAGGCAACCAGTATTGCTGCTACAAATGCGGTCTTTATTTCTATAAAGAACATCTCCGGGAGGCCGGTAAAGATAAGGCTGCTCCCTTCAGGCATGGTCTTTGTAAGAGGTGCAGTAAGAAGGCTGAAAAGCTCTTCTGCAAAAAAATAGGCCGCGCAGAAGGCCACGCCTATTGCGATACATGAACGAATCAGTCTGGTTCTGAGCTCCTCAAGGTGGCTCATGAAAGGCTGTTTTGCTTCCTCAGTCATTTTTCAGGGGTCTCCTTTTGATTGGGCTCAGTGGCTGCGGAAGCCTGTGTATCGGGTATTTCCGGGTTTGTTGCATCTGTTGCAGGTTCGCTTGCCGGTGCGGGTATTAAGGCATTATTAACCTCAGGCGCCTCATCAGCTGCATCATCTGTGATATCGGTGGCTGCCTTGTCAATCGACTCTTTGAAGTTATTCAGTGTCTCGGTTGTCTCTTTTTTGATGGTCCTGATCTCTTCATCAAGATTAAGGCTATCCTTTATCTCCTGGGATGCCTTTTTGAACTCAGCAAGCCCCTTGCCCAGCGCCCTTGCCAGGTCTGGCAGCTTTTTTGGCCCTATTACTATCAGGGCTATTACCATAATAACCAATAATTCAGGCAGTCCTATGCCAAACATGATAAACCTCTTCTAATGTTATATATCCTTTATTAATGCTATTTCATCACAGTTCGGGAATTTAGTGCACTTCAGGCAGTCTGACCACACCTTGTGGGGGAGTTCCGATTTATCCACAACCCTGAATCCCAGCTTTTTAAAATAGTCCGGCACATAGGTAAGGGTGAACACCCTTTTAAGGCCGAGCGACTCTGCCTCTTCAATGCACCTGTTAACAAGCATTACACCGTAATTGTGCCCGTAATATTTCTCCATTACTGCAAGGGACCTTATCTCTGCAATGTCTTCCCAGCACAATCCGAGCGCGCATACTGCTATTATATTGCCATCATCGCCTGTTGCAACATAAAAGTCCCTCAGGTGTTCATACAGCTCGCTCAGCGAACGGGGGAGCAGTATCCCCTTGTCGCCATAATGATTAAGCAGGCGCTGGATCTGTATGACCTCATTTATATATGCCTTTCTGATCATTTTGCCTCTACCTTTGAGATAAAACCATTATACCCCAGTTCATTTTTGAGACGTAAATGGTATTGAACCGCATCGCTGCGGATAGAAAATCTGCCGCACATTATACGAAAGGTCTTTTTGCCATTTACAGTAGCTGCATAATAGTATGCATCATATCCGCGATCAACAAGAGATTTTATGGTCTCTTCAGCCTTTGTGAGGTCGCTTATCGCGGCGATCTGCACGGAATAGTGTTCCCCTGCCTCTCTTTCCAGAGGAGGGGGTGGCTCTTTTGATGGTGAAGAGTAATCCTGTATCTTTTGCTCATTAGCGGAAGCGGTCTCAATATTTTCATCCTGAACAGGTGGAGAGGCCTCAGCTACTGTCTCCCTGGGCCTTATCACCCCCCTTACCTCGTTACCCTTATCAGGCCGGGTCTCCCCTTCATCCCGTGAAAGGGTGATCTGCTGATCAGGGATCTTATCTTCGGCATTAATAAGGTTGTTGCTCTTTGCCTTCTTTTTTTATTTTCAAGATCAGCATAAAAGTCAAGGGAACCCTCCTTTGGCGGTTCATACTTGATCTTTTCTTTCAGGCCAAAAAGGGTCCTGACCCTGTTGATGGGCTGTTTTATATCAAACATGGCGCCCGGTATAATACCTTTGCCGACAAAAACCCCCAGGACAAACATCCAGAAAAAAAGGAATAAGATAAAACCGCTTAAGAGAAAGGCATAGCCGCGGCTTATAACGATCATGTTCGACCCTTTTTGCGATTTTTCTTTTGCTGTCCCCATTGTTATTACATCTTCTCCGGTGCGCTTACACCCATGAGGTTTAAGCCGTTTCTCAATACTATCCTTACCCCTGATATAAGGGCCAGCCTAGCCTTTGTAAGGTTTATATCATTTGTTATGATCCGGTTTCCCGCATCCTTTACACCCAGGTTGAAATACCTGTGAAACCTGGCTGCAAGATCAGTAAGAAAATAGGTAAGCCTGTGCGCCTCAAATGTCTCGCAGATGCTTTCAAGGAGTTCAGGAAAACCCTCAAGGGTCCTGATCAGCTCTATCTCTTCTTCAAGTTTAAGGTATTCAAGGGTCTTGATATCAGCGCTAAGCGCCACATCAATTCCGTCAGCCTCTGCCTTTCTGAATATGCTGCATATCCTTGCGTGGGCATACTGGACATAATAGACAGGGTTCTCATTATCATTCTTGGTTACCATGTCTATATCAAAATCAAGCGGCGAATCGCTGCTCTTTGTAAGGAAGACAAAGCGCGCCGCATCCACATTTACCTCATCAAGCAGGTCCTTCATGGTCACATACTGGCCTGCCCTTTTTGACATCCTTACCTCTTCACCCTCTTTCCATAGCTTTACCAGTTGTATTAGGAGCACTGAGAGCCATTTCCCTGAAACGCCATTGGTCTTAAGGGCGGATTGAACCCTGTTAATATACCCGTGATGGTCAGCCCCCCAGATATTAAGCGCCCTTTTAAAACCCCTCCTGTATTTATCCATGTGATAGGCAATATCAGAGGCAAAGTATGTATACTCTCCATCCTGTTTTCTTATTACCCTGTCCTTGTCATCACCGTAAGCGGATGTCCTGATCCATAGGGCATTATCCTTTTCATAGAGCTCGTCCTTTGCCTTCATCTCATTAAGGGCCTTATCCACAAGCCCCTTTTTAAAGAGGTCGGACTCGTTGAACCAGATATCAAAACTGACCCTGAACTGCTCAAGGTCCTTTTTTAACTCCATGAGCATCCGCTCTTTTCCAATCGCAGAGCAGGTCGCGATAGCCGTTTCTTCATCCATCGCCGAAAGATCAGTATCGGCGGATATCTCCTTTGCAAGGTCAATAACATAAGTGCCATGATATCCCTTTTCAGGGAAAGGGTGATCGGGGTTACTCATCTGTTTCCATCGTGCGTAAACAGACTCGCCCAAAAGCCTGATCTGCATACCTGCATCATTTATATAGAACTCCCTTGAGACCTCATATCCCCTGAATTCAAGTATCCTGCATATGGTATCTCCTAACGCCGCCCCCCTGCCGTGACCCAGGTGCAGAGGGCCGGTCGGGTTAGCGCTTACAAACTCCACAAGCACGCTTTCATCCCTTTTTTCAGTAGTGGCGCCGTATTTGTTATCAAGGTCAACAATCTTTTTAAGCGCCTTAAACCACTCACTTCTGCTTATTGTAAAATTCATAAAACCGGGGCCTGCGATCTCCGCCTTTTCTATGAAATTTTCAGGGTCTTTCAGGTTATCAACTATCACCTTTGCTATATCCCGCGGCGCCCTTTTCTGTGATGATGCAAGCATCATGGCAAGGTTTGTTGCCAGATGCCCGTGTTCCCTGTTATTAGGCACCTCTATCACATAATTGGGGAGCGTTGTCTCCTTTAACAGCCCCTCTTTGAAACATGAATCAAGGGTATCCCTGATAATACTTTTTAAATTTTCCTTCATATCTGTTTTTAACTCACTCCTTTTACATCTGATTCATATAACTGAATGCCTTTTGCTGATCGCTTGCATCTAAAAACGACAGTTTTTGGATGCATATCAGATATATTCCCTTTCAAGACCCTTGCCCATTGATAAATATATCTCATATGAAATGGTGTTGCTCAGCCCTGCTATCTCATCGCCTGTTATAATATTGTTGCCACCTCTCCCCATGACAGTGCATTCATCCCCTTCCTTAACATCGTTAATTTCTGTTATATCGCAGGCAAGCATGTTCATGCAAAGGTTGCCTCTTATCGGGGCAAACTCATTGTTGATTATGACCCTGCCTTTATTGGAGATGGACCTTGGTATGCCGTCAGCATAACCGGCTGATAATATGGCAATCTTTCTTTTGCCATCCGTATAATACCTTCTGCCGTAACTCACAGGGGTGTTTGGTTCAAACTCTCTTATCTGCAGTATGTGGCATTTTAAGCCCATGACAGGCCTTAGGTCAATGTTTGCCATAAAATCAGGCGAAGGGAGGCCGCCATAGAGCATGATACCAGGCCGTACCATATCAAAGTGGGAATCCGGATATCTGACTATGCCAGCGCTGTTAGCCAGGTGATTAAGCCTGAGATCAAACCCCATCCTTTTTGCCTCGTTAATAACTCCAGCGAATTTTTCTATCTGCCCTTTTGTAAATGAGGAGTCTTGTTCATCTGCGGACGAGAGGTGCGACATGAGCCCTTCAATCTCAAGGGAGCTTAGCCCCTCAAGCCTTTTTAAAAATGATAATGCCTGAGAGCAATCTATGCCGAGCCGTCCCATCCCTGTATCGATCTTTACATGAACCTTGATCCTTTTACCCCTTTTTGAGGCGATTCTTTCCACTATTTCAGCAGAAGCAAGGTCAAACAAAACAGGCGTTAGCCCATTATCAATAACAGCCGCAGCATCCGCCTCTGTCTCTATGCCGCAGAGGATTACAATAGGAATCCCGATCCTTTTCTCCCTTAAGAAAAGGGCCTCCTTTAAAAATGAGACGCCAAGAGAGTAAACCCCGTTTTTTTCAAGGGTCTTTGATACCTGCACAATGCCGTGACCGTAACCATCGGATTTTACAACCCCCATGATCTTAACGTCAGGCCCGATGCAGCCCCGTATTACCCCGAGGTTATGCACAAGGGCGCCAAGCTCTATTGTAAGTTTATTAGGTGATGTCAACATTCCAACCCTGTAATAATTTTAAAAGGTATTAGATATATGATATGAGGTTTGATATCAAGGATTATATGTGATTCACTTATATCATGATTGCCTGGCCCCCAGGTTCCAGGAACGCCTCATCTACCAATAAAGCCTTTGACTTTATTAAATATTTTGTATAAGTTACCCCTCCTGTTATTCGCTTGATACAACAATTATCAATAGGAGTAATAGAAAATAATAAACCACGGAGAACACGGAGGACACGGAGTAAAAGCTTTTAATCTTCTCCGTCTCCTCCGTGTATTCAGTGGTTAAAAAAATGTTTGATATTGAAGATTATGATTTTGAATTAAAAGAGGAGCTGATCGCACAGACCCCTGCGCCTGACAGGGACAGGTCACGTCTCCTTCATGTGGATAGGGATGAGGCATGTTTTTCTGATCACAGCTTCTATGACCTGCCCGTGCTCCTGACGCCTGGTGATCTCCTGGTAATAAATAACACAAGGGTGGTGCCTGCAAGGCTCTATGGCCAGAAGGAGAGCGGCGGCAGGGCAGAGATACTGGTGCTTGAACACCCTGAGTCCCTGGATGAGAAATTATCTGAAATCAGGTGGTGCCTGTTAAAGAGCTCAAAAAGGCCAAAAAAGGGAAGCAGGATCCTTTTTGAAAAGGGGCTTATCGGCACAATAGAGGAGCTGGATGAGGGGGGGCTTACAAGGATAACTTTTTCCGGGCCTGTTCCAATTGATCATATACTTGAAGATGATGGCGCAATGCCCCTGCCGCCATATATAAAGAGGGAGGATAATGGTCTTGCAGCTCTTGACAGGGAGCGATATCAGACCATATTCAGCGCAAAGAGGGGGGCAATAGCAGCCCCCACAGCAGGGCTCCATTTTACAGAAGAGATCGTTTCGGCGCTGAAAAAGAGGGATATAGAGGTTACAGGCATTACTCTTCATGTGGGATACGGCACATTTCAGCCTGTAAGGGTGAGAGACATAAGGGAGCATATCCTTGCTGAGGAGTATTACAGCATACCAGATGAAACCGCCTCCTCCATCAGGAGGGCAAAGGATGAAGGCAGGAGGGTTATAGCGGTGGGCACCACCACTGTGAGGACACTTGAAAGCGCTGCAATAAAATTGGGCACTGTTGAGGCCTCCAGCGGAAAGACAGGACTTTTGATTACACCGGGGTTCAGGTTCAGGGTGATAGATGGGCTTATTACAAATTTTCATCTGCCAAGGTCATCGCTCCTTTTTCTGGTCTCAGCTTTTGGAGGCAGGGAGCTTATTAAAAGGGCATATGCCCATGCGGTTAGAAGTGAATACAGATTTTTCAGTTATGGCGATGCCATGCTGATTGACTAGAGAGCATGAGATATTTGGAATATAAGATTACACATAAAGATGGTTTAACATCTGCAAGGTGCGGCATTATTAAAACGGAGCGGGGCAGTATAGAGACCCCTGTCTTTATGCCTGTTGGTACCCAGGGGACAGTAAAGGCCCTCACGCCGGAGGAGCTTACAGATGCGGGGGCACAGATAATACTCTCCAATACCTATCATCTATACTTGAGGCCCGGCCATGAGACAGTAAAAAAACTTGGCGGAATCCATAGGTTCATGAACTGGAATCGTCCGGTGCTTACGGATAGCGGCGGGTACCAGGTATACAGCCTCGCAAAACTCAGGAAGATTACAGAGGATGGGGTTACATTCCAGTCCCATATAGACGGCTCAAGCCATTTTTTAGGCCCAAAGGAGTCTATGGCCATACAGAGGGCCCTTGGCAGTGATATTGTTATGGCCTTTGACGAGTGCACACCCTGGCCGGCAGAATACAGGTATGTGGAAAACTCTGTCAGACTCACCACAAGATGGGCAGAAATATGCCTTAACGAGGAACTGGAAAAGGGGCAGAACCTCTTCGGGATTGTACAGGGGGGCATGTACAGCGACCTGAGGGAAAGGAGCGCTAAAGAGCTTGTAAAACTGGATTTTCCAGGCTATGCCCTTGGGGGCCTGTCGGTCGGGGAGGACAAGGAGACACGGGAGAAGGTAATCGCAGATACCATAAGGTTTTTGCCAGAAGATAGGCCCAGGTACCTCATGGGGGTCGGAAAGCCTGCGGATATCCTTGAGGCAGTGCTACTTGGGGTGGATATGTTTGACTGTGTGATGCCAACAAGAAATGGGCGGAATGGCTCGCTTTTTATTGATGGCGGCAGGATCGTCATAAAAAATGCGGAATATAAAGAGGACAATTCACCTGTTGATGAAAACTGCGGATGCTACACATGCAGGAACTATTCAAGGGCATATCTGAGGCACCTTTTTATGGCTGAAGAGCTTTTAGCATACCGGCTGAATACCATTCACAATATCTACTATTATATCCATTTTATGGAAAGAATAAAAAATGCAATAAAAGATAATAAAATATTGGAATTTCAAAAAGAATTTTATAGATTAGGAAATTGAACAGAAAAATAAAACATTGGAGGGACTATAATGATAGATGTAGCATACGCCATGGGGGCGGGTGGCCAGGGCGCACAGGCGCAGGGTGGCGGCATGATGGGCTTTTTACCCTTTATAGCCTTGATAATTATCTTCTATTTCCTGCTCATAAGGCCGCAGCAGAAAAAGGCAAAGGAGCATCGTACAATGCTTTCCGCCCTGAAAAAGGGTGATAAGATAATCACCTCAGGCGGGATTCATGGCGAGATCACCGGCCTTACTGAAGATGCAATAATAGCGGAGATCGCCCCAAAGGTAAGGGTAAAGATATCAAGGGGTTCAATAGCAGGCAAAATTAATTAAAAAATATAATGCAAATAAGAAAAGGGGGAGATAAATCGTGTCAAAGAACTTGCGCTGGCGCGGCATAATCATCGCGATCTTTATTGTCATTGCGCTCATATACCTTGTTCCATCCATGCCAGGCGGCATGCCCCAGTGGTGGTCAGGGGTGCTGCCCCAGGATAAGATACATCTGGGGCTTGATCTGCAAGGGGGTATGCACCTTATCCTTGAGGTACAGGCCGAGAAGGCGGTGGAAAACGACCTTGAAAGGGCGCTTGAGGACATCAAGGAAGACTTAAGAAAAGAGAAGATCAGGTATCTTGAGCTGAAACGTGACGGGATTAATGGCATTAATGTTACTGTCATGCGGGAGGAGGATAAGGCCCCCTTTAAAGATATGATCTCTGCCAGATACAGGGAATATGAAATTAAAGATGGCGGTTCTGTTGAAAATGGCAAAAGATATACGCTGCTCTTAAAGCAGGAGGCAAAGGAGCAGGCCATGAAGCTTGCCACTGATCAGGCGCGTGAGACCATAGAAAACAGGATCGATCAGTTCGGTGTGGCTGAGGCGGATATAAGGCTCCTCCAGAACCACAGGATACAGATACAGCTCCCCGGATTAAAGGAACCTGACAGGGCAAAAGAGCTGATAGGGCAGGTTGCAGAGCTGGAGTTCAAGCTGGTTGATTCTGAAAACAGTCTTGATGAGGCCATAAAGGGTAATGTGCCACCCGGCAGGGAGGTGCTTTACGAGGTCTCCCGTGATGAGATATCAGGGAATGTAACAAGAACCCCTTATCTGTTAAAAAAGAGGAGCGAACTCACCGGAAAATATATTACTGATGCCAGGGTAAGCATAGATCAGAGGAATGGCGCCCCATATGTCTCTCTCTCTTTCAATAACCAGGGGGCGAGGATCTTTGAAAGGGTAACAGGGGAGAATGTTAATAAAAGGCTGGCCATTGTCCTTGACGGCAATGTCTATTCTGCCCCCAATATCAATGAAAAGATATCGGGCGGAAATGCCCAGATTACGGGCAGATTTACCATGGATGAGGCAAAGGATCTTGCGATCGCATTAAGGGCAGGCTCCCTTCCTGCGCCGGTAAAGTTCCTTGAGGAGAGAACAGTGGGCCCATCGCTTGGAAAGGATTCAATAGACAAGGGGTTCCTCTCCATGATCATAGGCGCTATTGCAGTACTTATATTTATGGCAATATATTACGGGGTATCAGGCATTATAGCTGACCTCTCCCTTGTTATTATGGTCATTCTGGTACTGGCAGGGCTTGCCTCTTTTAAGGCAACCCTTACGCTCCCCGGCATTGCAGGCATAATACTTACCATAGGCATGGCGGTGGATGCAAATGTGCTGATCTTTGAGCGGATACGTGAAGAGATCAAGCTTGGCAAGACACCCAGAACCGCCATAGATGCAGGATTCAGCAAGGCCATTGTCACCATCCTTGATGCAAATATAACCACGCTGATAGTTGCCCTGGTGCTGTT
>CAZXUA010000009.1:16344-35428 GCA_964643755.1 uncultured Desulfatiglans sp.
TCCAGTTCGGCACAGGCCCTGTAAAGGGGTTTGCAGTGACCTTGAGCATCGGTATTGTGGCAACCCTGTTGACGCAGGTGTTTGTTACAAGGTTTATTTTTGACTACCTTTACACACAACTGAACTGGAAAAGGATAAGTATCTAGATAACAATGCGTAATCTCAAATATTGGAGCTGATTTATGCAATTTATAAAAGATGATATTAACATAAACTTTATCGGGAATAGAAAGAAGGCGTATATCTTTTCACTTGCACTGATTGTTATAAGCATATTGCTGCTTATCTACAGGGGCGGCCCAAACCTGGGTGTGGATTTTACCGGTGGTATCCTTATTCAGGTAAAAATGGCAAAGGCCCACACCCCGGCAGAGATAAGGGATGCCCTGAAACCGATTAATCTGGAGGACAGCATAATCCAGGAGTTTGGCGAAAAGGAGCTGTTCGAATATCTTATCAGGGTGCAGAATCCAAATATAGAGAGCGAGGGGCTTAGCGACAAGGTTATTGAGGCTCTCAAAGACAAATTCGGTGAAAACGCTGAGATGAGGAGCTTTGAGATGGTCGGCCCCAAGGTGGGGAGCGACTTAAGGGATAAGGCAAGCCTTGCCATCCTCTTTTCAATCCTCCTGGTTGCCATTTATATATCAGGGCGTTTTGAGCTTCAGTGGTTAAAGAGCATAACCATGGCAGTGGTGCTCGGACTGGTGATAATAATCGCCGCCAAAATGGGTGTCAGCAAGGTGTGGCTCTCCATTATTGCCCTGATTGCCACCCTCATCCTGCTCTGGGTGCTCAACCTCAAGTATGCCCTTGGCGCCACAATTGCCCTTGTTCATGATGTTACTATCACAATGGGGGCCTTTGCCCTCACAGACAGGGAGATATCCCTCAGCATTATAGCTGCCCTGCTTACCATAATCGGTTATTCCCTGAATGACACGATTGTTGTATTTGACAGGATACGTGAGAATGTTGCCCGGTTCAAGAAGCGCGACCTGGGAGAGGTAATGAATTTAAGTGTAAACCAGACCCTGAGCAGGACGATCCTTACAGCTGCAACAACCCTTGTGGCTGTTGTTGCGCTTTTTATTCTTGGCGGGGCTGTAATACATGATTTTGCATTTGCGATGATGGTAGGTATTGTGATCGGGACATATTCATCCATATATGTTGCAAGCCCCATAATACTAGCATGGGAAGGCAAGACAGAAAAAAAGAAGTGATAATTTTTTTAAAAGATTAGTACCGTGGCATTATCAAACAAAGAGAGACTGGCAAGGAAGGTAAGGAAGATAAGAAAAAAACCGGGCGAGGGTAGCAGGATCAGCCCGGTTTTGATCATTGTCATCATTGTTTTATTGGCCGGCGGGGTCTATTTGTACAGGGGCTTTAACCCCTCTGAAGTCAGGCTCAATTATATTGTTATCACAAAAAACATGGAGACGATTAAGCTCCTTATGGGTGAAACAGCAAAGTTCCACCCGTCAGATACCTGTAAAATTGGAGAGATATCCACAAATGTATTTCTCAACCAGGGGATAAGCCTTTCGTCCGCTGATATTGATGTTGATGGCCTTTTGTACGGGGGCTCAGCCCTTGAAAAGCTCCTTAAGGATAAGGATATATTTAAACGTCATCAGGTCACACTTGAGGTTAAACGTAATCAGGATGTCGCAGGCACAATAAATATTGTAATTGAGCCAAACGTGGAGGACTGGGTAGCAAGGGCGGAAAGGGCTCCTGATAAAGGAACAAAGATTGAGGCGCTTGAAAAGGCAATAGATACAGGTTTTACTGACGGCAGGCTTGTTGACATGCTCGTTGATGAATACATTGCATCAAAGGCATGGCGAAAGGCAACCGACCTTATTGAAAAGGTTGCGGGTGATTCGCCAAATACAGAGGATATCCAGAAACTCCTCAAGGTATATGAGGCGGCAAAAAACAATGTAAAGATAGCCGATATGCTGGTAAGACTCATAAAGATGAGTCCCGATGATGTTGGCTTAAGAAGAAGGCTCGCTGAGCTTTACGAAACCACAGGCAAAAGGGAAAATGCAATATATGAGTACAGAACCCTCCTTGATAAGCTGCCTGATAATGACCGGGCGGTCATATACAAGAAACTTGGCTACATGTATTCTGAAGGCAAACAGACAAAAAATTCCATTGATGCCTATTTAAAGGCCCTTGAACTTGACCCTGAGGATGTGAATATCTACTACAACCTTGCCAGCTTATATGAGGCAGCAGGCGACAGGGCCAGCGCGGATAAGTATCTCTCCATCGTGATGGAAAAAAAGCCTGATGACATAGAGAGCCGGATTAAAATGGCAGAGGGGCTTATAGCTAAAAAGGATTATAAAAAGGCTGAGGCATACCTGAATGAGGTAACAAGGGTCAGGCCTGATTATACAGATGCATGGCTCATGCTGGCAAACCTTGAGGAAAAGAGGGGCAACAAAAATGCATTAAGGGAATATTATAAAAAGATCCTCTCCCTTGTGCCGGAAAACAAGACAGTACTCTTTAACCTAGGCACACTCGAATATGAGACCGGAAACCCGAAGACAGCAAAGGATTACTTTGAAAAATACCTTAAGGCCAACCCGGGTGACATCGAGGCCAGGGAATTTCTATTTGATATCTACAAAAAAGAGAAGAATGACAAGGCCGCTTATGAACAGGCGACAAAGATAATTGATAAAAATCCCGGTAAAAAACAGTATTATGGCTTTGTGTTTGAATACCTGAATCGAGCAAAGGATTTTAAGACAATGTACAAGGTGATGAGCACAGGCCTTAAAAATAATCCCGATGACGCGGATATAACAAAATATCTCATGATCGCTTGCCTTAATACTGGTAAAGAAAAGGAGGCGGCCAACTACATACAGACGCTGCTCAAGTCAAAACCCAATGATGTGCCTACCCTTTTGCAGCTTGCAAGGCTCTATGAAAAACTGGGAAAACCAGCCGATGCCCTTAAGCTCTATAAAAAGGTCCTTGATCTAGCGCCTGATAATGAAGAGGCTGAGGAGGCATATCTCAGGTTGAGGATGGAGACCCTCTGATAAAGGGATTAACCCTCTCATGACACATAAAAAAAGGATAGAGGTTACCGCTGCAATAATAAGGCATGAGGGGAAGATCCTTATTACAGAAAGGCCGGAAGGCAGACACCTTGAGGGATTATGGGAGTTTCCTGGCGGTAAGAAAGAGCCAGGCGAAACTCTTGAGGAGTGTGTTATAAGGGAGATAAGGGAGGAGCTCGGTGTGCAGATAAAACCTTATAAGCTGCTTCTATCTGTAACCCATGAATATGAAACCAAAATAGTGGAACTCTACGCCTTTTTATGCTCCCTTGTAAATGGCGCACCGGCGCCCCTTGAAGGCCAGAAGATGCGATGGGTTGACCCGAATGAGTTATCCCTTTACCGGTTTCCTCCCCCTGATCAGAAAATTATAGAAATTTTATGCAAAGGCAAATCTATTTAAAATAAGAAAGTTGGAGTATTATTTTTTCCATTAATTATGATATATAGATTTTATCTGTGTTTATGGTACTCTGTCATTATGTTTTATGATCAATTGTGTAATTATCAAAAAATGGAGATGCTTTTTAAGGTAAAGGTGCCTAATTCATGCTTGAGTTATTAAAGGAAAAAGGATTTGAAATATTAGCCTTACATCATGCCGAAGCGATATTTGGATAGATTGGTATGGCAGGAAAAATAATAAATCTCACTGAAGTAAACCCGTCTCGGGATCTACTCCAAAAAATAGAAGGTCAATATTCAACAATATTGGCTGACCCTCCGTGGCAGTTTCAAAACCGCTCAGGAAAGGTTGCCCCTGAGCACAGAAGGCTTCTAAGGTACCCCACAATGGAACTTAAGGAAATAATGGACCTGCCTGTATCAAGGCTTGCTGCTGTAAAATCACACCTTTATCTCTGGGGGCCAAATGCCCTGCTCATGGAAGGGCTCAAAGTCATGGATGCATGGGGGTTTATATATAAAACAAATATTGTATGGTACAAAATACGAAAAGACAGTGGCCCTGATGGCAGAGGGGTAGGCTTTTACTTTCGCAATGTCACAGAGCTAATCCTGTTTGGTGTCAGAGGAAGCATGAGGACGCTTCAACCGGGTAGAACGCAGGTGAATCTTCTTGCGACCCGAAAACGTGAGCATTCCAGAAAACCTGATGAAATTTATGGGCTTATTGAATCATGCTCCCCTGGCCCATACCTGGAATTATTTGCCAGGTTTAAACAACCCGGATGGCATAAATGGGGTAATGAAGATGTTGAAGAAAATTCATTGTATAATGTAGCAAAAAGGAAAGGTCATTCTGATGCTCAGATCAGGCTTTTTGAATCGCCCAGAGGTTATAAGGTTAACTAATTTATGCTATTCAGAGAACAGCAGGTACAGTTTCTAAAAAAATTTTAAAGGATATACTTTACTTATGCCCCTGAAGACAAAAATCGTTGCAACCATATCAAACCTGAACTGTTCACCGGACTTTATAGAGAGGCTCTACAGGGCAGGGATGACTGTGGTCAGGCTCAATACTGCCCATATGTCCCATGATGATGCCCTCAAGGTGATACAGGATACGAGGAAGGTCTCTGACAGGATAGGCATACTCATTGACACAAAGGGTCCTGAAATCAGGACATGCGCAAGTGATTCACCGCTCAAGGTAAAATGCGGGGATAAGATCAGGATCAAAGGCGCCCCTGGAATCCCATCCCATGATGATGTAATCCATGTCTCCTATGAACATTTTGTAAGGGATGTGCCTGTTAACAGCGCCATACTGATTGATGATGGTTTTATTGCACTTACTGTTACCAGCAAGGATGAGGTGTATCTGCATTGCAGGGTTGAAAATGACGGGGTCATTTACCCGCGTAAAAGCATAAATATCCCATCTGTGCATGTGACCCTTCCGGCCCTTTCTGAAAAGGATAAGGCGTTTATTGAGTTTGCAGCAGACAATGATATTGATTTTATTGCCCACTCCTTTGTGAGAAACAAAGAGGATGTCATTGCTGTGCAGGCTATCCTTGACAGAAAAAGATCCCCAATAAAGATAATAGCCAAGATAGAAAATGGACAGGGGGTGCAAAACCTCAATGAGATACTTGATCATGCATACGGTATAATGATCGCAAGGGGTGACCTTGCAGTTGAAATACCCACAGAGCAGATCCCCCTGATCCAGAAAGATATCATCAGGGCATGTATAGAGAGGCGAAAGCCGGTTATCGTGGCCACCCAGATGCTTAACTCCATGATAGATTCACCAAGACCGACAAGGGCGGAGGTCTCGGATGTGGCCAATGCCTGCCTGGATCATGCTGATGCCCTTATGCTTTCAGGGGAGACCGCAAATGGAAAATACCCTGAAGAGGCGGTGAAAACCATGGCCAGGATAGCGCTCGAGGTAGAAAGCAAGAAAAGCAGCTATGTTGATGTCTCCTATTCCCTTGAAAACAGGGTCACAGCATATCTGGCAAAGGCCGCTGTAAAGGCAGCATTGAGGCTTAATACAAAATGCATTGTTGCGGATTCAATGACAGGAAGGACCATAAGGGAGCTTGCTGCCTACAGGGGTGATAACCCCATATATGCCCAGGTCTATGACAGGCGGGTGGTGCGTCTTCTCTCTTTATCCTTTGGTGTCTTTGCAGAGTATTCGCCCATGGATATTAGCTCTCCCCGGCCTTTAAGGAAAAAAATCCATTGTCTTATTAATGAAATAGCCTTTAACGATGATGACCTTATAATCATTCTTGCAGGGAGTTTCGGGGTGGAGCATGGTGCCTCATATATAGAGATAAGCTCTGTAAAAAAATTCAGGGAAAAATGCGCTTGATTTTTTTTATTGTGTTTCCTGCGATTAGAATTTAATAATAGGTAAAAAACCAGGAGAAAAACATTAAGGTCAGAACAATATGCCCAGTCTCCTCGTAATAAACGGCCCGCTTCAGGATCAGGTCTTTGACCTGGGTTCAAAGGAGATCTTTTTCTGCGGCAGAAGCCCGAAGATGAATGATATTGCACTGCTGGATATTTCTGTGTCCCGCAAACACTTCAAGATATTCAGGATCGGCAGGGACTTCTTTATTGAGGATCTGAACAGCAAGCATGGAACCCTGGTTAACGGGGAGCCCATCTCGCCCGGTGAGGGGTTCCAGATCAATGAGGGAGACCTTGTATCTGTTGGCAATACTGTAATGAAACTTATTGATGTCGGGGGAAGGGGCTCATTAATCAAGCCTGGCCCTTCACCCGAACCTGTTTCAGGCGGAATCTCTTCAGAAGAGAGGCCAAAAAAGGAGCGTCGTACCGCAAAAGAGCTTGAGCTGGTCTACAATGTTTCAGAGTTGCTAAAAACCCAGATGGATATAAATGCCTTTTTCAAGTTATTTCTGAATCTGGTTCTTGAGACCCTGCCCAGGATAGATAACGCTAGCGTCTTTTTAGTGCAGGCTACAGCCCCAAAGGGGAAAATGGTAGAGATAGTAGCTGATTCACATGAAAAAACCACCTCAAGATACAAGAAAGAGATACTTAAGAGGCTGGCAAATGAAAAAAAGACCATAAGAATGTCCAATACAGATTTTGAGCTTCCGCAGGCATATATAGAAAAGGGTGATACCCTTGAGATAAAGTCCGCAATGGGTGTCCCGATAATAAGCGGGAATGAGCTTCTTGGCGCCATATATATCGAATCTATAAAGCCATATGGGTTTCGCAAAAAGGATCAGTTCCTGCTTAACAGCCTTGTGGGCCCTATTGCAGTGGCAATTGAGAAAAGCAGGCTTAATGGGAAGCTGACACCTGAAAAACCTCTACCATTTAGAGAAAAATTGCTTAATATTTTTAAAAAATTTTGATACTTTTACTGGGGTCAACCTGAAAACATGGAGGTATTATGGCAAAAATATCCGTTCAGAGTAAATGTTTATTGTTTACAGTCTTAACATTGATGCTGTTCTTTCAGGGTTCATTGCATGCACAGACTGAAAAAGGGATAGAGTTATTTAATGCCTATGAATTCGGCAGGGCTGAGCAGGTGCTCCGGGATGCAATTAAGAGTGATCCGGGCAATATAGAGGCAACCTATTATCTCGGATTATCCCTTTATATGCAAAAGAGGTATGAAGATGCCCTTAATGTTTTTAAGGGTATAAGGGATTCAAAAAAGGATATCCCCAATAATAATGGCAGGCTTGAAATCATGATAACGCGTATATGCCTTGAACTCAAAAAATATCCTGAGGCGCTTCAGAGCCTTGAGGATGCCAGGGCTGCAAAGGCTGATGAATCTGATATCCATGTATATCAGGGGGCATATTATCTTGAGACAGGGGAACCCAAAAAGGCCTTAAAGGAGCTTGAAAAGGCCATCAAGATAAATCCTGAAAATGGCTATGCATATTATTATGCCGGTTATGCCTATGTGCGTCTCGGACATCCGGCAGATGCAGAGAAGGCGCTCAAAAGGTTTCTGGAGCTGGCGCCCTATGCGCCAGAGGCAGAAAAGGTAAAGATACTTATAGATGCCCTGTGCTGAAACAGGCATTGACAGAGCATTAAAATTTAACAGGGGTTTAACGAGTCTGATATGAACAGCAATGAAACCAAAGAGGAGGATCTGGCCGTAGTCCGCCTTAAATATAAAAAGGGTGACCTTATCATAAAAGAGGGTGACTATGGTATCTCCATTTACAAGATAATTCAGGGATCGGTAAGCTTATTTACTGAGGCAGATGATGCTGTTATTCCGCTTGCCACTATAGGGCCTGGCGCTGTCATAGGGGAGACGATATTTCTGAATGATACAAATATGATGGAGCGCAGGTCTTCATCTGCCAGGGCGCTTGAGGATACCCTTGTTGAGGTGTGGCACCCTAAGCTTTTGAAAATGGAATATGAGCAGATGCCCCCGGTAATAAAATATCTGGCGGACCAGACGCTCACCCATATTGGCCGGATGAATAAGCTTGTTGTGAAACTCACTGACCAGAAGATAAAAAAGAGGGAACAACAGAGAGAGGCAGACCCATGGGCTTCAAAAAGGCGTTACTACAGGAAGAGGGTCAATCTTCCGTTCCTGTGCACCCCCCTTTACTCAAGTTCAAAAAGCACACTGAAAGGCATGATAAAGGATATCAGCCTCGGAGGGGCTGGCCTTGAAATCAGACCTGTATTGAGTCCTGTCTTTCCATACAGGGTTGGCGAGGAGTTTCTTATTTCAACTACCCTCCCGAATAACCGAAATATAGAATTTTCATGCAGGCTCGTGAGCATCAAGGAGGGTAAATCCCATGATACGCGTATACTGGGGGTCTCATTTATTGAACTTTCCGAGCACTCGGCAAAAAACCTGGGCTTTTTCCTGATGCCCTGATGAAAGGAATCCTGTTATGACAATAGAAAAATATTTATACCCATACATTACCCAGGAAGAGGAGTACGAAAAGGGCGAGACAATCATCAAGGAGGGAAGCAAGGGTGACTGGGTCTATATTATCCTCGAAGGGCTGGTAAAGATAAAAAAGATGACCCTGAAGGGGCAGATAACCATTGCGCCCCTCACTGAAGGGGAGATATTTGGCGAAGCAACCCTCTGGCAGGCAGTTCAGGGAGCTGCGACCAGGAATGTATCCATAGTTGCAGAAACAAGGACAAGGGTAGGGCTGTTAGATACCACGCTTCTATTAAAAGAGTATGAATCCATCTCACCCAGGCTTAAAAGCCTTATCTCATCACTCATACAACGACTTACAATTACCACACAGAAAGCAGTGAGACTTGCCACAGAATAGCTTTTTCAGAACACGGTTCACACATAAAGGGGTTTTTTTAATACAATGAATTACTGCAAGAGGGGTCTGATCTTTTTCAGTCTGATTATATTTTTGTTGGCAGGGGGTATCTCTGCCACAGAGAAGATGGATGAACTCTTTCCTGTTTACGAGAGCATAAAGCCCAATATTGCATTCTGGATAAAGGTTTATTCTGAATACACAACCTCCCAGGTGATTATACATGACAAGCGGAATCTCTCACTTATATATGAGATAATATTTATAAAGGGTAAGGATGAGCCTGACGCGCATAGATACAATAAAAATATTTTGGATAAAAAGAAGGATCATTATTCAGATATGCTGAAAAGGCTTGCCTCGGGCCATAAACCATCATCAGAGGAGGAAAAGCGCATTCACGGTCTGTTTTCTGATAATAATCTGAAACATCTTCTCAAAGAGGCACATGATAATGTGCGGGCACAGCTTGGTCAAAAAGACCGGTTTATAGCAGGGCTAGTCCGTTCAGGGGCTCATATTGATGAAATCAGGGAGATACTGAAAAGTCACGGTCTGCCTGAGGATCTGGCCTATCTACCCCATGTGGAGTCCTCCTTTGATTACCAGGCATACAGCAAATTTGGCGCGGCAGGCATATGGCAGTTTACAAATAGCACAGGCAAAAGATATCTAAAAATAGATTATACTGTGGATGAGCGGCGCGACCCCATACTTGCAACCCATGCGGCTGCACGGTTTTTAAAAGAAAATTATAATATCCTTGGTTCCTGGCCGGTGGCGCTTACGGCCTATAATCACGGCCCCCAGGGTATGCAGAGGGCAGTAAAGGCGCATGGCAGCTATGAAAAAATATATAAAAGCTATGACAGCCGCTCATTTGGTTTTGCCTCACGAAATTTTTATTCCGAGTTTCTTGCAGCGCGTGAGGTGGCATCAAATTACCGGAAATATTTCGGGGAACTGAAGCTTGATGATCCGGTTAAAAGAGTTATGGTGTCTATCCCTGGTAATGTCGCAATAGGTGATCTGGCCAGCCATTACAATATTTCAATAAGCGAGCTTAAAGAGTTGAATCCGGCCATTCGTGAACCTGTATATTTGAACCAGAAGTATGTCCCAAAGGGGAGTCGCCTGTTTTTAAGGCCTGTGGCAGCATCGAACATCAAGGCAGCTTCAATAGATATCCCTGCCAAATTGTTAAAAGAGGATCAGAAACCCAGCCATTTTTACCTCGTAAAAAAGGGAGATACAGCTAACAGGATTGCCAGGGATCACAAAGTAAGACTTCAGGATCTTATTGATGCAAACAATCTCAATTCAAGGGCTGCCATATACGTGGGGCAGAATCTTAGGATACCGGTAGCCGGTGAGAAGATTGCGGCTCTATCTGTTTCTGATAAGGAAGAGGCAAATAAAAAGAAAGAGCTGGAAAAGATATCCGCAGAGACCATTAAGCCGGCATCGAATTTACCTGCAAATAAGCCCGGCGCCCCCATTTCAACGGGCAATGAAGGCTCTGAGATTGTTGCTCTTCCACCTCCTGACTCTGTTGCCGAGACTGTATTAATAAACCCGGCTATTGTGACAGGTGACTTTTCTGTAAAAAAGGTGACGCTTGTCAATGGCAAATCGGTCGGCACAATAAAGGTAGAGCCTGAAGAAAACCTTGGACGTTATGCAAGCTGGCTCCAGACAAGCAGTCAGAAGATAAGGGCGCTTAATGGTTTTTCCAGTAAAGTGAATATACGAATAGGACAGAATATAAAGATCCCCCTTAACAATGTCTCAAAAGAGACCTTTGAGGAGAGAAGGTATGAATACCACAAAGAGATAGAAGAGGATTTTTTTGCCTTATACAGGGTTGAAAGGACAGAGGAATACAAGATAAAAAGAGGCGATAATCTATGGTCCCTGTGTGAAGAGAAGTTTGAGGTGCCATTCTGGCTATTAAAAAAATACAACCCTGACACAGACTTCAGCAGTCTTTCATCCCTGCAGAAGCTGATAGTGCCTGTTATAGTAAAGGTAGGCGATGAAACCGGCATCAACTAATAATTGATTTTAAACCTGAAGTTGAAATTCCGCTCTTCCTTGTTTGAGCCTGATGATGAGGGGTACTGCATGAATCCCTGAAAGCTGTCGCTGAAGTTGCTGCCACTTACAGAGAATGACATATTGTCAGTGAGTTTCTGCTGATAGGTCAGTGAAAGTCCTACTGTATTATCAAATGCGCCATCATCATGCCCGGGCAGGGGATATTTTTGCAAAGGCATATGCAGCCCGCCAGTCATAGACCATTTATCCGAGGAGGAGAAGAGTTTATAGTTCAGGTCAATGGCCAGCCTTGGGAGGTTATCCCTTTCTATCTCAGAGCTGTAGTCAAAATATGAGAGAGATGGGATTATGGACATATTATTGCGCAGGTTGAAACTACCTGAAATCTTCAGCCCCTGGGTATAATCAGGCCTGATCTCATCCCGTATCCCTGCATAATCCATGTAATAGCTGCCGTCAGGCATCTCCCTGTCATATAAAAAGGCGCTTCTAAAATAACTGAAACTGGTCAGGCTTGAAGAGGATTCCCTGGTAAACCCGAATTCCATAGTATTATATATATTAAGTATATCGGTGTATCCTGAATGGTTACTCAAACCGGAAGCTGAAAGGCCGTGAAACCTGTCATTATCAAGGAACAAAGAGTTTACATCTTCTGAGTTGACAACCCAGTCCATGCCCATGAAGAAATCACCCTCTCTTTTTTCACCCCTTTCAGAGAGGCGTTTTGAGCTGACCACCCTTGTCCGCCAGTATGAGGTGTTTAATGACGATATGACAACGCCGGAACTCCTGGATGAATGGATGAATTCACCATCAGATAGGTATATGCCCACATGATTGATCCTCTTTTTTTTACTGCCCATTGAAAAGAAGATAAGATCGCCTGTGCGAAGGGAATCCAGAGAAACAGTGGCAAACTCCGGAAAATTTGACTGCTGTGATGACTGGTGCGGCAGATCAACGCTGAAATATTTATTGTAAATCTCCTTGACAAACCCGGAGCAGTCAAAACCCTTAACGGTGGTTCCGCCATATTTGTAGCGTATACCGATGTAGGTCTTCATGAGATCCTGCAACTCTTCGTCATTAAATGAATTCTGCCATGAGAGTTGTTCGGTGAGCTGCTGCGTTGCAGTCTCTTTAGCATCAATATCTGCAATAAATAAAAAAGATATGAGGCCCAGGTAAAGAAGCCCATGATATACATTTTTAAATATATGAGAAAGAGGTCTGTTCATAAAATCAACTATTTCCTGATGCCGCTTGTGTATTAATACCTTATGAGTTAACTGAAAAAACCGCTCTATCTATTTGTCTGATGCAAAAAACCTGCCCGGATAACCGCGCTGTATGAAACAGATGGTGCAATATATTAAGAAGAGGCCCTTCTGTCAAGATTTTTCAGCCATGGGCAATAGATGTATAACATCTTGAAATATCATGGTATATTTACCGCAACCCCCTTTAAAAAGTTGATTTAAAAGTTGTATTAATATTATTTGCTTTTCTGTGCCTCTCTGTTTTATATTTCCATGAAATAAATCACCTCAATCAACCTTTTTTATACCAAGGAGTGATCTTATGTCGAAAAAAATAGACTCTGACAGAAAAGAAGCGCCGGAACAGAAGAAATTATCAAGACGGGATTTCCTTGCCATCAGCGGGACGGTTGTTGCTGCTGATGTACTGCTCGCAGCAACCCCGGGAGGAATGGTGGTCAGCGCAGCGGAAAAACAGGCGGTCTCCTATCCGGAATCAAAGGCCTATCTTGTCTATGACAGCAAGAAATGCATGGGCTGCACCACATGCATGCTTGCCTGTTCGCTGACCCATTACGGGGTTCAAAACCTCTCTTTGTCACGCATCCAGATCATCCAGGATTCCTTTGGCAAATTTCCGGATGATATCAAGATAGCAGTATGCAGGCAGTGTGTAACCCCGCCCTGTGTTATAAACTGCCCGGTTGGAGCAGCATACATTGATACTGAAAACGGCAACATAAGAAGGATAAATGAGGAGGAGTGCATAGGGTGCAAGACCTGCCTTGAGATGTGCCCCCAGCAGCCGCACCGGACTGTATGGAATCATATCGCAGAAAAATCCTCAAAGTGTGATCTCTGTATTAATACACCCTTTTGGAATGAAAAAGGGGGGCCAAATGAAAAGCAGGCATGTGTATCAGCATGTCCCATGAAGGCATTAAAGGTTGTTTATGAGACCCCTGACCAGAAGGAGACCGAAGGGTATAATGTGAACCTACGTAATGAAAACTACCTTAACCTGGGTCTTGTTGATGACAGCAGGATCGTGCCACCCATGATGAAGAATGCAAAGCCAAAGCCCTTCTTCAGCAAACCCAAACCTGAATCAAAGGAATAGGAGGATTGAATATGAAAGGCGGATATACAGGAAAAATAGCAAGAGTAAACCTGACCGATAAAACGGTCAGCACCATTCCGACAGAAAAATATCTGGCATTTGGCGGCGGTCATGGAATAGGGTCGGCAATATTCTTTGATCTGGTAGGAGATCAGCTTCCATTTGATGCATTTGATCCAAGAAATCTGATCATGTTGATAGCATCACCCTTTTCAGGCACCTTTATGCCTGGCTCAGGAAGGTGTGACGTACAGGGGCTGAGCCCAATGCTCTATCCCATAGAATGGTTCGGGCACAGCAACTTTGGAGGCCGCTTTACGGCCCAGTTGAAATTTGCCGGATGGGACGGTGTTGTTGTGGAAGGGGCGGCAGATAAACCCTGCTGGATAAATATCATGAACGACAAGGTGGTCATTGAGGACGCCAAAGGAATATGGGGCATGGATACATGGGACACCCAGCAGGAGATTGCGAGAAGGGTAATGCCCTCTCTCACACATGGTGAATGGGCTGAGGTAAGCGATAATGATTACTCCACTCAGGTGCCGGCGGTGGTGTGCTGCGGCCCCGCTGGCGAAACCAAAAGCCGTCTTGGCTGCCTGCTTCAGGGACCGGGTTCACAGGCTGCATTGTGCGGATTTGGAGGGGTATTCGGTTCAAAGAATCTCAAGGCCATCAGCGCCATAGGAACAGGGAGTGTGCCCATTGCCGATCCCAAGGCATTTATGGATACGCGCCTGTGGTTTAACAAATTCCAGTGGGATGTAGACAACCCTCGTGAGGGCAACCGGTTTCTTTCCGGGATGTACAGGGTGTCGGCAGGCGCGCCCAGCGGGGCAAATACAACAAACGGCACAGTGCCCCTTGTCCCGGCCAGGGCTGCTGCATGCGCTTCGTGTCCGCGGGGCTGCCGCATGCGAACTGCAAGTTCTGACAGCAATGAGTCTGTTTGCGGCGGAACAATGACCTTCGGAACCTTAGGGGCCAGCGGAGATCAGAAGAAGACGCGCAGAAACAATGACCTGATGCAAAAGTATGGTTTCGGTCACTGGCAGCTTATACCGACAAAAAACTATCTTAAGAATCTTTATGACAGGGGTCTGGTGGGAAAGGGCAAAATGATCGAATGCGATCTTCCTCTCGATCTGTGGGACTCAGAGAGCTTCCCTGACATGCTTATGGAAGCAATGGCATCGCGAAAAGGATTAGGCAATGACCTTGCCGAAGGCGCCGCGAGGTTCGCCAAAAAATACGGGCTGCTTGAGGAAGACCTTCATAAGGGTGTGCTCCCTCTGACCTACTGGGGCACTTCCGACCACTATGATGCCAGGATCGAGGTGGAATGGGGGTATGGATCCCTTTTGGGAGAACGCGATCTTATGCTGCACATGATGTCCGATTATCCCCTGCACTGGATGGCGTGGACAGGTGATCCCTTTCTGACAGCCGAGCAGGCAGCCAGGCTTTATACCGATGCCATGGAGCCTTACAACGGAGACATATTCATGGCGGATTACAGTGAAGAGAGGATGTACTCCGAGAGCAAGGTCAAATCGGTTGCATGGGTTAAGCATTATGAAAAATTCTGGATCGGGGCGGGCGGTTTCTGCGGCTGGCGGTGGCCCATGTGCATTACCTGCACCACTGAAGACAGGAGAGGCCCCACGCCGGAAGCGGAGCCAAGATTCTGGAACGCTGTAACGGGCCAGAACATCTCATTTGCAGATGGCATGGAAATCGGCCATAAAATCTATACCCTTGACAGGTCCATCTGGGTGCTGCAGGGCAGACACAGGGACATGGAGGTATTCCCCGATTACATATATGATCAGCCTTCAAGGGGCAGCGAGATGCCCATGTACATAAATGGAGAATGGAAATATCACAATGGAGCGGGAAGAAAGATTGACAGAAAAAAGTTTGAAGAATGGAAGACAAAGTTCTACAAGTTTGAGGGGTATAACCCTGAAAATGGCTACCCGACACGCAAGACCCTTGAAGGCATGGGACTTAAAAATGTTGCCGAACTGTTAAAGAAGAGAGACAAACTGGGGTAAACGATTAAAATTTCATCAATGCAGATTTGATAGCGGCAGGATTATCACCTTTTCAACCTGAAAAAATGGGGGTTGAAGCAGGAAGGATAATGCTTCAAAAAATCGATGATTATGTTAATAAAGATAAATCATTTGCCTTTGAAACAACTTTTAGTGGAAGGCTGTACGTAAAAAAGATTAAAACCTGGAAATCAAAAGGATATGAAATCGTAATATATTACTTAAAACTACCTTCTGTTGACATCGCCATTGAACGGGTTAAATTGCGTGTTGCCAAAGGCGGGCACAATATTTCTGAAAAAGACATAAGAAGAAGGTTTGAAAGAAGCTGGGTTAATTTTCAGGGATTATACAAATATTTAGCTGATTCATGGACTGTATTTGATTCTTCAGGAGAAGAACCTCTCGTAACAGAGGAATCAGGGGGATAAAATGAAAAAATATACTAAATATACTGAAATGGGATTACGTGCGATTAAGCGGGCAGCATTAAAAGTTCATGAGGACGCAAGAAAAAATAATTTGAAGATATCAATCTGGAAAGATGGAAAAGTTGAATATATTGAACCCGTACAGAAAAATATTCCCGAACTCAACAATTCCGAAAAATGATTATTTATATTGATCAGATCATTATTCAGGCTATATCATTCACACACAAAAGCATCATCACCAACTGTTTCTCGTTACCACGGTCTCCGTGGTAACGCAAGCTTTGACGCTCTGCGTCAGAAAGTCCATTCAATAGGTTCTTTATCTTTAACGAAATTCAACGCAGAGCGTTTAAAAAATAGGTTCCTACGGAGACCATAGGAACCAGAAAAACCATTTTATTCGTCAGCGTTAATAAATCCCCGGCATTTTTCTGAACCACATGTACAGGTGACCTTTTCACCTTCAGATTCGTAATTATAATCGATAGTCAACTCTTCATCTGGATCTATATCCTTTAATGCAAAAATCAATATCCGGTTTTCTTCAAAGGTATAATAGCAATTCGGATCACAGGAATGATTAATATACTTTGCAATGTTCCCGTTTTCTAAGCCATCAATTGCGATGTTGTCGTTTATCCAGAATGTGTATATGCCTGGCCGTGAAGGATCTGCTTCCCGTTTATATGCCTCTTCAGCTGAGATTATCTCTCCTTTGTATTCCACAATGAATGTGTCTTCAGGGATTGCCCTTTCAGAAAAGCAACCAAGTCTGTTTATTTGTGAGTCTTTGGTGTAAAGGCTCAACTCCAAAGACTCAAATCCGAATATTTCCGAATACATATCTATACCCAGGTAAATTTTTATGTATAATTATTAAAACCTGACATTAAAGATTAAGCTATTCCAGTCAACTTAACAATTCACCTATCCATTTCTGGATTAAGCTTTCAGCAATCAGCGACTTGTCGCGCCATAGTTTTATACGAAGGAGGATCATCTGTCAGCTAATTTTTATTGAAAGTCTTTTGCTGATCCGCCGTCGCCCAAGGCTATGGCAGGACAGGAAGCTGAGCGCTAATAGCTGACCGTTCCCTTACAATTTGCCATAGTCATAAGTGTTATTCAAGAAGAGATTTTCTGAAATAAATCAAAGCCTTAAATTCAAGTTTTTTTATACGGCGCAAAACCTATGGGGTATCTAAAAAAGAATTATTAACGCTAAAATATATTGATTTTACTGTTAGATTAATATATTTGCATACAAATTAACATATCCGGGGCATCCATTTTAAGAATCCGGGATAATTTTGGGGTGTGAAGGAATAAGATATGAAATTTTTGGGTGAACCATATGACACCGATGTTATCAAAGTTGCAAAAGGTAAGGTGGTCATTATCGAAGAGAGGTGCAAAGGTTGCGGGTATTGCATAGAGTTCTGCCCGCGATCCGTACTGGCCTTTTCAAAGGAATTTAATAAAAAGGGGTATCACCTCCCTGTGGCCCATAAACCGGAGGAGTGTGTAAACTGCCATTATTGTGAGATTATCTGCCCGGAGTTTGCCATATTTTCAGAGTCGCAGACTGTAACAAACTTTAATTATGAGAAGATATGAGATTAGCAGTTCTAACAGGTGAACATTATATAACAGGGGATGAGGCATGTGCCGAGGGGGCGCTGGCAGCAGGGTGCATGTTTTTTGGCGGGTACCCTATTACCCCTGCAACAGAGATCGCTGAACACATGTCTAAATGCCTGCCCGAGATAGGGGGCACCTTCATACAGATGGAGGATGAGATCGCCGCAATGGCATCCATTCTAGGCGCATCATGGGCAGGTGTTAAAAGCATGACCTCCACCTCAGGGCCCGGTTTCAGCCTTATGATGGAAAACATAGGTCTGGCTGTTATCACCGAGACCCCGTGTGTTGTTGTTAATGTGCAGCGTGCAGGCCCCTCCACCGGTCTTCCGACAATGGGCGCCCAGGGGGATATGATGCAGGCACGCTGGGGCTCACATGGCCATTATGAAATAATCGCCCTTGCACCATCCTCTGCCCAGGAGATGTTCAGCCAGACCATTACAGCATTTAACCTGGCTGAAAAATACCGCACCCCTGTGATTTTGTTGGCCGACGAGGTAATAGGGCACATGAGTGAAAAGGTAATAATACCTGAGGCTAAAGAGATAATAACAGTCTCAAGGCCAAAACCAAAGGGCGAAAAAGAGGGGTTCAGACTTTTTCAACCCGGGGAAAACGGTGTTGCGCCTATGCCCTCTGCCGGTGACGGGTACAAGATACATGTTACAGGCCTTACGCATGACGAAAAGGGTTATCCTGTGATGACAGTTGAGGCACAGGCCCAGATGGTGGAGCGTATTGTAAAAAAGATACAGAACAACAGGGATGACATTATCAAGACGGAGTCATATTCTCTTGATGATGCGGAGGTTATCCTTGTGTCATACGGCATATCAGCCAGGACGAGTCTCGCAGCCATGAAGCAGGCCAGGGCGCTTGGCATGAAAGTTGGCTTTTTAAAGCTGCTCACCATATGGCCTTTTGCAGAGGAAAAGGTGAGGGCTCTCGCAAAAAATGCAAGGGCATTTATAACAGTTGAGATCAACTATGGTCAGATACACCTTGAGGTAATGCGAAGCGCTGCGGGCATGGCTGAATGTCATCTGGTAGGCCATGCAGGGGGTACTGTGATAACCCCTGAGCAGGTGCTTAACAGGATAAAGGAGCTCTATTAATGTCAGCAGAAATACAGTCATCCCAGACGGAGATAGTCCACCCGCTTGATCATCTGATCAGGACTGACAGGCTCCCCCATATCTGGTGCCCGGGGTGCGGTATCGGTACGGTCTTTTCTGCCTGTCTTAAGGCAATGATCTCAAGCCGTATTGATCTGGAAAAGACCTGCATGGTGTCAGGTATCGGGTGCACTGGCCGCGGCGCAGGGTATCTGAACCTTGATTCATTCCATACCACTCATGGAAGGGCGATCCCCTTTGCTACCGGGCTCAAGCTTGCGAACCCTGAACTAAACGTAATCGTTTTCAGCGGGGATGGCGATCTTTTCGCCATAGGCGGGAACCATTTTATACATGGTGCACGCCGAAATGTAGATATGACAGTGATCTGCGTTAATAATTTTATCTATGGCATGACAGGCGGCCAAGTTGGCGCAACAACACCTGTTAATGCAAAGACCACCACCACCCCGGTCGGAAACCCTGATGCCCCTTTTAATCTGCCGCTTATTGCATGGGCGTCAGGAGCCAACTATGTTGCAC
>CAZXUA010000009.1:35438-44515 GCA_964643755.1 uncultured Desulfatiglans sp.
GCACGCTGGACAATGCTCCATATACGTAAACTTACTGCCTGCATAGAAAAGGCCATTACCCGGAAAGGGTTCTCATTTATTGAGGTGCTTGCCCCATGCCCTACAAATTATGGCAGAAAAAACAAGGAAAAGGCGCTGGAAACACTCAAGCTCTATCGCGACCGGACAATAATAAAGAATAACGCTGACCCTTCAGAGCTGGATATGGATTTTGAGAAGGAGATTATTCTTGGTGAATTTGTAAGCAGGGAGCGTCCTACCTGCATAGAAAATTATGACAGGACATGCAGGATACCTTAACTCAGGAAGATAGTAATGCAGAAAAAGATAATTATTACAGGTTTTGGCGGACAGGGAGTTATTCTGGCCGGTCGTATCATCGGTAAGGCCGCCGCTATTTTTGACAGGCTTGAGAGTTCGCTGGTTCAGTCATACGGGCCTGAATCAAGGGGGGGCGCATGCAGTGTGCAGGTGACTATAGCTGATGAAGAGATATATTACCCCTACATTAGTGTGCCTGATATCCTCGTCTGCATGTCGCAGGCAGGATATGACAAATACAGGGATATTATTACTGAAGATACAATACTTATAATAGATCAGGCACTGATAAAACTAAATACACCTTTTGATTGCTATGCTATCCCGGCGACAAGGCTGGCAGAAGAGATTGGCCTTAAAATGATGGCAAATATCATTATGGTAGGCTTTCTGGTTGGTATTACAAAGGCGGTGTCACTTGAATCTGCAAAAAATACGGTCGCAGAATCGGTGCCCAAAAAGACAGTGGACATAAATATAAAGGCATTTGCCAGAGGGTATGAGTATGCGCTGGCTACCCTGAAGAAGAGTCGCAGAAAAAAGGCCGGCGGTGACACAGGGGTTATCCAATGAAGGGCCCCAAAACCAGACTTCACAATGGCAACGCCTGCCTGTCTAAGTCAGTCAGATCAGACAGTGCCATCAGGGTTTCATCCTGAATCCTGAAAAACATCATACCTTTATTGACCCTTAATGCATCCTCTTCGGAAAGTGTCTTGGGATTTGCCCTGTCTTATGGGATACAATCACAAGACCTGCCCTCATGAATATCCCTCTGAATCTTCCATGCCAGACTGTAACAGGTTCAATAGCAAAGCTTGAAAAATAAGGATATTTGATGTAAAGGTGAACCGGTAATATGCCCTTTTGATTAAAGCTAAGAGAGGCTTTAGCTTATGGAGATGCCAGTGGAAAAGAGACTCCCGGTATTGCTTGTAAACAGTTATGGTTTTGCAAGCCTCACCTTCACATTGATGATAAGCCTGGCCACTCAGTATTATGCAATCTTTCTTACCGATGTCGCCATGATAACTGCGGGCCATGTTGCCCTTATCATGTTAATAACCCATGCTGTTGATGCCTTTTCCATCCCTGTATCGGGTAGTATTATTCAAAGGACACAGTTCCGCTGGGGGCAGTTCAGGACATGGCTCCTTTTTCCACCTGTCTTTACATGTATCTTTTTTACCCTCACATTCACCAACCTGCCTTTAAGCTATGGCCAGAAGATAGTTTACCTGAGCCTTGTATATATGATTGCCCACATCAGCCTCAACTTTGCATATAATGCCCATCTGGGCCTCATTTCTGTTCTGGCAAAAGAGAGCAAGGAGAGATTGCGCCTCTCAACCAGGAACTTCCAGTTTCGTATGGGAAGCCAGATATTGTACGCCTATATTGTGCTGGGTATTCTTTACAGGCTGAGCGCAACCAGCAGCACACTGGGATACTTTTTTACTGTAGCCATTCTGGCTGTGATACAGGTCTTTGGATACTGGTTTCTTTTTTACCAGGTTAAGGATTATGATAAATATGATCCTTTTAAAAACCTCAGTGGAACAAACCGCTGGACAAGCCTTGAGATGATAAGGCAGATTATAGAAAACAGGCCCCTTCTTACTATCATTTTGGCAGATATAGCGCTAAACCTCGGGGTCTACAGCCTTCAGACCCTTGCTGTATATTATTTCAAGTATGCGGCCCAGAATGAGCTGTTAATGAAACCATATTCTCTCTCACTATCCCTTGCTGTATTTGCGAGTACGTTCATATCCCCCAAAATAGTCAGTATTATAGGCAAGAAAAATACCTATCTGTTTGCCGGGGCATGCGGGACAATAGGGTATATTGTCCTCAGAATATTCGGGCTGTATCATCCCTATGGATTCATTGCCATAATAGTGGTTTCAATCCTGGGTGCGGGCACAGTTTACCCCATACGTCAGGCCATGTATATGGATGCAGCGGAATACGGGTTTTACTTGACCGGCAAGGATGCAAGCGCCTTCATAATGTCAATGATGACCCTGCCCGGCAAAGCCGCGACTGCCATTGCTGGCACAATTGCAACAGCAGGGCTTCAAATCATCGGGTATGTCCCCAATATTGAACCCGATGAGGAGTTTTTACAGGGGTTGATGAACATAATCTGTTATATCCCGGCGGGTGCAGGGTTTGTGGCATTTATTATTATGCTGGTTTTTTATACCCTTACAGATGACAGGCTTACCATGATCATGGAGGCAAACGCACAAAGGAGGGCCGGGGTTTGAACTTGGGATTTTATGCCGGCATTTTTTTTGAAAAGGTATAGTTACCCAAGATCTTTACCTTTTCGGGCAGTCTGTTATTTACCACCGAATCATGGATGGCCTCTGCCAGATTAAAATTAATTACCTTCCTGAGGCCTGTATAGGATGTAGTGAGGCGCGGATTAATTTCGATTATCTTATACCCGTCGTTACTCCTTATCAGATCAACTCCAAAATAACCTTTAAGACCTGGAATAATCTCAATTATTTTTCTAACAATGTGATGCAGTTCATCTTCCTTGTCAGGTGGTTGCATTATCTCTCCACCCGAGTATTTAAAAGGCATTCCTTCACTGATATGCTGGCGGTTCAAACTCAGGATAATAAATTTATTTCCGGCTGAGATGATTGAAACACTCAGGTGCTCCCCTTTTATATATTCCTGTAAGAGCGCCCTGTTTCCATATGCCGGGTCATGTTCTAGTATATCCTTCAGGGTCGTTTCATCCTTAATAAGGTTAACGCCCTCGCATCCAACACCATCAACCGGTTTGAGGATAAGAGGGAAATTGATAGGTCGGCCAGTTTCAATGTCCAGTCTGTTTGCTGAGAGGGGTTTGATAGGCCGTTTTCTTATGGCTATGGCGGGACAGGAACCCTTCTCAACAATGTTGGTTGCAGGAAGAGGCAGCCCTGCTTTAGAGAGAATTTTATAGCACTCCCACTTATCCCCTGTGATGTGGATTGCCCCGATATCACAACCCAAATATATTGCATTATTATCTCTCATCAGCATATGTAAGTCCGCGAGGATGCCATTGCTTTCAGGCGCAATTACAATTGCATAATCACATTCTCTGGCAAGCCTTGAAAGGGTTTCTTCATATTCATCCGGATAAATAACAGTAATGTTGTCAGCCTTTATTGATGTGCCAGCCACTCTTTTATCCAAAGTTGTGCATACTGTGAGCTTTCCCCACTTCATGAAATCTTCCAATAAAGCAGAAAGCATGAGAAACCCTTCGGATGCAAGCCCCGGTGGCATTTCCGCCTCTTTCCACCCTCCACCGGTAATGTATTCGTGAATGAGTATTTTTAAAGGCATGCTTATATCTCCATGAAAAAGGAGAGTATTATATGGATAATAAAAAGTAAATTTCGTTTTAGAGATGCTTAATAAAATAACCCTTTATTAATACTCTCTGCTAGTCCTTGACTATTCATCCCTGTTTTGTTATTTTAGGAAAGCAATTAAAGCTAAAATAACAGCAATTTTTATTTTAGGTTATCTTTAAGTATGAAAAGACCGCTTCAGGGATATTAAACTCTCATTTCGACAGTTGGTGAAAAGGTAAAGGCATTTGTGCCTGACCCTTTGCCACCAAAACCCCCTATAGAATGGACCCCTGATTTAAGAGAGAAATATGATCAGGCATTAATCGCCCTTGGCCGGCTGGACAGCGTCTCTTTGCTTCTACATGATTCCATGCTGTTTCTTTACACCTATGTTCACAAAGAGGCGGTGCTTTCATCCATGATTGAAGGTACTCAATCTTCTATATTCGACCTTCTTTTAAATGCCTTAGTCATCTTAAAGGACTGAATATTATCTCTGAGTTAACAGGCAAAAGACGTGACAGGGTTTTTAGCTATACGAGATATATAGAGATAATGAATTAAGGGCTGGAACTACCGGATTAATTGTAGGGGCGAATGATTATTCGCCCCTACGTAAGGCATTACCCCTGAGCCTTCAAATCATTTTCCATTAAATAAATAAACAGCACTGCTGCGATCAGGTCTGCGGTTGTGCCCGGGTTCAGGTCGTGGTTATCTCCCCTTAAAAAGGTATCAAATCTGTTTATTTCATCGCATCCCTTTTTTGTGAATACTCCTCCATATCCCAATACCTCTTTTGCCATATTGGATATCTCCCTTGA
This sequence comes from uncultured Desulfatiglans sp., assembly GCA_964643755.1. GTDB lineage: Bacteria > Desulfobacterota > DSM-4660 > Desulfatiglandales > HGW-15 > JAAZBV01. The sequence goes on from CAZXUA010000009.1 coordinate 39,952, forward strand.
TTTATTTATCCCCAGTTTTCTTGCGATCAGGGTATCAGGAACCTGTGAAAGTATAATTAGAAAAGTTTGTATAATTGCATCTGAGATGTCGATTCCTTGTTTTATGGCCTCTTCCAGGGCAGGGAGAGCGGTTTCAAAGGTTATCCTATAGTTAGTAACATATTCATTTGCTATATTGTCCCTGTGACTCGCTTCACGCATGGCATCGAGCAAGGTGATATTTAGATGTTTGCCTGATATATCATGGCTTTCAGCCTTTCCAAGCCCGCCGGGGTTTGCTGATCTTATTGCCTCATATGCCAGTTCTGCATCCTTGACTGTAAGAGAATCCAGCACAGAGCGCAGCCTTGCACGAATCTCATCCTTATTATCAAGGGTATATGCCTTGGCAATCGGGGCAAAAAGCAGGATGATCCCAAGGTTTGTATTAACATTTGTTAATGCCCTTGTATCCTTTACCGCCTGGAGGACCGCTTCCCCTACAGATGAATTTGATACATTTCTGAATGCCCTTCCTATGGCAACAGCACTGACCAGAAAATCCTGATATTTTGTATCATTAAAATCATGGGTTGGAGTGACATTGCCTGGCTTTTCTGCACTCACCTCAAGCAGACAGGCAAGTTCTGCTGCAAGACCTATCTTTTCATTGATATTCATAGAAAAATAATCCTTAAAACTTATTTTTTTTACCACGGAGTACACGGAAAGCACGGAGAAAAAAACCTTTATTAAAAAAGCCCCGTGACCTCCGTGTCCACCGTGGTTAAGGATTTTTATTTCATTAAGAAATATTATTTATTAATCACATAATTCACAAGGCATTCTGCCGCATCGAAGCCTGTTGCCTTTTTTAGCCCGCGCCAGCCTGGTATTGAGTTTACCTCAATAAGGTAATTGTTGCCATCCTCGCCCGGCATAATGTCTACCCCTGCATAGTCTGCTTTCAGGAGTTCAGCGGCCTTTATACTTATATCACTGATTGCACTATCGGGTATGAAAGGCTCCGCATCAGCCCCGTTAGCAATGTTGCATTTCCAGTCTGCGCCTCTCCTTGTCATGGCTGCTGCAACCCTGCTGCCAATAACAAATATCCGGTAATCCCTGTTATTGTGCGGAATATACCTCTGGATATAAAAAATGTACCTGCCCATCTCAATAGCCCTGAAAAGCCTGTATGCAGCATCCTTATCTGTTACCCGAACCATGCCCTTGCCTTCTGAACCGAAAAGGGGCTTTACAATCACATCCCTTCCAAGTTCATCAAATGCTGCAACCGCATCATCAAACCTTTCAGTTACTATTGTCTCGGGCACCTTGATGCCGATGTCCTCCATGCATGTAAGGGTATAGTATTTATCCACGCCCCTTTCAATGGTCTCTGCGGAGTTGATTACTCTTACACCCAGGTTTTCAAGGCGGTGAAGGGCATCCATGCGGTATATCACCTGCTCAAGGGAACCTGATGGTATTGCCCTTACAAGGATAACATCATATGCCTCAAGAGAATTTGTAGCGGATGAAAGATATTTGCCTGTGCCCACTGTTGCTGTGATGGAGGTAATGGGGAAACAGGGCGCCTCTATATTTTTATTCATGAATGCCCTTTGAAGGGCAGTAGTGTACCATGTATCCTTTTTGCCGAGGATGGCTATCTTCATGAAAAGAGCCCCTGTTTCAACAGTGCAGGATTAATGCTTCCCGCCCTGAAGCTCTTTCCGCTCTTTGTGTCATTGATAGAGATTTCAGCCGGACTGAAGAGCATGGGGTCTATCTTGTAAAAATCAAAATCATATCTCTTGAAAAGATCATAAAAGGGTGTGCCGTAATCAGCAGATGCTGATGAGGGGAGTTTGTCTATCACCTTTTCTATTGGCCCTGCCCCGCAGTTTGCTGTGTACCATGCCTTTCCGCCAAAGAGCACCGCATCATTTGTCCTGCCAATGGCCTTAAGATCATTTTCTGCGATCGGCGCAATGGGGCACACACCAAAGCCTGAGGTGATGCATGTAATATCAAAACCTGTTTCCATCATCTTGTGCATGCCGGTCTCTACCACCCTGGCTGCTATCTGGATTGACCCCACAATACTTGCTGTTGGCGCTGTAAGAAGAATCAGGTTCTCAGGGGTTATATTGAGCTTGCCTGCGATCCACATGGCTACTTCTTCAACAGGCAGCCTGCTGTTTTCAAGAAGAAGAACAGCACAATCACTTTCCTCTTTTATCTTTAGCTTTTGAAGCAGCTCTTCATTATAATAAATTGCCCTTCCCGGCCCTGAACCCATTGCCTGAAAGGGTTTTTTCCCTTCCCTTTCAACCTTGATAAACCACCCGGCATATTGTGAACCCATACAGGAGAGTACCGGATTATTAACCGATACCTTAACGCCCGGAATGGAAAAATCATCACAGGTGAGTTCACAGAATTCAACCCTTCCCATGCCACTCATGCATATCTCACTGAATAGTCTTCCTGCCTCAAGAGAGCCTTCAATATTTACACCAGCATCAATAATCATTGTTCCGCATGAGAGTTTATCTGCTCTGATATTAAGTCTGTCAGAGTTTTCTATCATTTCTACTGCCAGTTTAAAGGCAGCCTCATTCATTTTGGGCATATAAGATGATCTCTCCTTTTCCAATGGTGTTAATATCTCCGGAATAGCGGTGAAACCTGGCTGTTGCAGGTATATGGGGCATCTGAATGTTGATTTTATGAAGGTGTTTAAGGATCATGTTGATATATGCAGGTGTATAGGAGGCGTTATATCTGAATGTCGGAAGCAGGGGTTCAGATGATCCAAGGGATATAATAGAGCCCCGTTTCATGTTTGCCCCTGCACGTTTACCCAGCCGGCCAAAGACCATGATAGTTCCAGCCACCATCCTTACCCCTGTAAAATCGCCTGTGGAGCCTTTAACAACAATCAGCCCTCTCCGCATGTATGCGCCAGCGTCATTGCCGCACCTGCCCTCCACTATAATTGTGCCCCGGTTCATCCCGTGTTTTGCGCCGGGGTATGCGCCTCCAAGCATATGCCCTGCATTGCCTGATACCCTTATGATGCCGCCCTTCATATGCGTGCCGCAGTTATCAGAGACATCCCCCTCAATTGTGATCTCCCCTCCTGACATGTATGCCCCTGTATGCATCCCTGCATTTCCCCTGATCAGTATGCTCCCCTTTGTCATGCCATAACCGATCTTTTTTACATGGGCAAGATCACCCTCAATAATAATATGCTCAGGATTGGCGCCCCTGATATCAAAGAGATCAGAGATGCTCTTTTTTCGTCTGCCATAATAAACAGGCAGTGCTGCTATTTCCTCTAAAGAGCAGTAGAGAAAATGATCAGGGCTGATAGTATCCGCCTCTATTGGGATATTGGAACGAGATATTAATTTTAATAATATGTGATCAGTCATTAGTATTATCATTCATAATTAATTATTGAGCGTTTAATGTTCGTTTTTAGAAACCTTGCGCCCTGTGCCTTGAGCCCTGCGCCTTTATTTCATTATTTCCCTCAGATGAAAATGATACGGCCCGAGTTTTCCGCCATAATTTCCTGCCGAGATTTTTATTACACCTGGAATGCATGCAGCCAGGATTCCTCTTCCTGTTGCCTCTTTTATAGCCTCCTCAGTAAGTCCGTCAATAACAATCTCCAGCACTGCATTTACACCATCCGGGAGTTTAGTTTCAACCATAGACCGTATAGAAGGGCAGTAGGCAGTGTTGACAGATACATTCTGCCCCTTATACCTTGACCCCACCTTGCTTCCGCTTCTTACAATACCTCCGGGAAAAGGCATGATTACACCGGCCACCCTGTTCATCTCCTCAATTGCCCTCTCTGCGGCAGTAAGCGCGATAGCTATATTTTCTGCCAGGATAAAGAAATTGCCCCCTCCTATTGCCTTTATAACAGAGTAGCTCTCTTCAACAACAAATTCACCATCCATTACCGGCACACGCCAGAAGCGGCGGTCATCAATGACCTTACTGCCCTGAAAGCCATCGCCAAAGAACCTGAGCTTCCCTCCGGTTTTTATCCTTTTATCAGACTCAAGGGCATTGAAGCATGCTGATGTGGGGGATGTCATAATGCATTGACCAATACGGCGCAGGAGCTGCTTTTCCATCTCCTCAGTGGAGATGGTGAAAAAGAGCGCCCTTACGCCGGGCCGACCATCAGGGGTTGCTTCAGGTGCTATTAATATATCTATCCCTGCCTCACATCCGCAGCCGATTATGGATGTGGCAAATCCGGTTGCTGTTTGTGCGGCGGTTATGGCCCATTTTTCATTGATGGCAGTGATAATTATGCCCGCAGCCTTCATCCCGAATGCCTCAGCAAAGGTATCTTCTATTTCCACATTATTTATTTTCATCTCATCAATCCCATTAAGCAAACATGGTCGGGGATAAACCCCGACCCTACGAAAAAATTAAAACATGGGCGGACATTATTCCTAATCTAGAGGGCACGCTCCGCCTTCGTTAAAACTATGAAGATCGGAAGAGCGTCGTGTAGGGAAAGAGTGTAGGATAGGGTGTA
>CAZXUA010000010.1:0-43758 GCA_964643755.1 uncultured Desulfatiglans sp.
GCTTCGGCCTCATTTTAACCCCTGTTATTGGCCTCAATCTGAAATCCTGTTTACAACGCACATCAAATCTCAGTATAAAGCAATAAATATGGCTATTTACCAACTCGACAACATCACATTTCCAGAGCTATCAAAAAACCGTTTTTTTCGGGAAACACTTTTTAAGATAGTGTTACGATAACAGTAGTTATTTATCCTCCCAAAAAGATCTTTTCCCACCCTCTTTTTCGGGATAAAAATTCCCCACATGTGCACCTTTGTGAACGATCTTGCTCATCTTGCCTATGATCGTTGTCAAATCATCATGCTGAATAAGATTTGGGCCGATTGAAATCCCTGCGGCACCTGCCATCATAGCCCCCTCAACCATTTCCAGTATCTCTTTTTCGCTACCCATTTTGGGTCCCTCGGAAATCACTACCGGGACTTTACATGCTGATACGACCTGTTTGAATGTTTCAGGGGAGCCGGTATAATTCACATTCACTATATCCACTCCCAGCTCATATGCCGCCTGGGCGCAAAGGCCCATATTTTCAGCATCATACTCTTTTCCTTTTTCATTCTTTGATCCGCGCAGAGAAACCATGGCCATGAGGGGCATGCCATACTCATTGGACTGGTCTACTATTGCAGTAAATTCCTCCAAAACCTTTTTCACCTTCCCTTTTTCCAACTGAATCTGAATCGACACCGCATCAGCACCTAAGGATACTGCCTCCTTAACCGAGCAAACAATGGCCCTGTCGTCAGCGTCATCAGAAAACCTGGTCGAAGAGGACATATGCACTATCAAACCGACATCCTTGCCTCTTCCCCTGTGTCCGTTAGCCACCTCACCCTTATGAATAATAACTGCATTGGCTCCGCTTCGCGCGACCTTATCAACCGCTTTACTCATGTCGATAGTCCCGCTAATTGATCCATGAATCATTGGTACGATAATAGTATTTTTACTGATCCTGTCGAAAATCCTTTCCATCCTGATCTTTTTTCCAATACTGGTCATATTTTTCCCTTGTATGAGTTGTTTGCTTTTTGATGCACACCAGATAAGTCTTTTAAATGCTTTGGATATTAACCGATTAAATATTCCATGTCAAAATATGTTTGTATTCATAAAGAGGGGAATTTTGGGATGGTAATATCGGGCAATAATATTCGAGAACAATGTTATAAATATGGAACAATACAGATTCAAATATAATGCAAGTATACTTGATCGAAAAGGCTGTGCGATGCGATTGCGGTAAACGCACCAGCCTTTTCGACCTTACCATTTATGTAAGTCTGTTAAGAGTATTACCCTTATGTGTATCTCGTCGCGTTTGGCGATGTATGCTCGTCAGAATACCGAACCCAGCCAGAAGAAGCACAATAGATGAGCCGCCATAACTTACCAGAGGCAAAGGTACTTCAATGATTGGCATCCATCCATATGTCATGCCAACATTGACCGCGACTTGCATTAGTACCACTCCTACAAATCCAAGCCCCAGTAGCCGACTGAAAATATCGTGAGAGCGTTTGCTTATGAGGATCGCGCGGTAGAGCAGGAAGCCAAAACAGGCCATCAAAGCAAGCACACCGAACGTTCCGAACTGTTCTGCAACAACCGTCAGGATGAAGTCTGTATGTTGATTAGGTACATTGCTTTTAGCGCTCAACCATCCGCTGCCAAAGAACCCACCAGAGTTGATTGCTTCTCTGATTTGCAGGATATGCCATCCTGCCCCGTGAGGATCCATTTCCGGGTTTAAAAATACTAAAATCCTTTGAAGCTGATAGGGTTGAAGTAGGAACCATCCGGCAGCGAATAGCACGGGGAGGGCGACGCTAGTGAGTCTGACCAGGCGCCTCCGACAGGCAGATAAAAAAAGTGTAATCCATCCAGCCCCGAGGCATAGCAAAGCCATCCCGATATCAGGCTGGATCAAGATAAGGTAGACAGGTAGAAGTATTATGGCCAGTATGGAGACAAAGCCCTTCCGGCTTTTCACCCATTCCTGCTTAGTCAGCAACCATGCTATCATCATGGGGAGAGTCAGGAGCATCAGCACAGAGGGTTGAATAACCAATCCTCCAAGGCGGAACCATCTGCGCGCCCCACTGACCTGGATACCTGTAAAAAATACCAGGATCAGCAGCAAGATTGCAGCTCCGTAAATGAACGGTGTATAATGCTTGAGTCTCGCTGGTTTTGTTTGTGCTACGAGGAGCATGAAGGTGAATCCAAGCCCAATCCAGACCCCCTGTTTGATCCAGAGCCTCGAACCGGTAATGTTGTCAGCACTATAGATCAGAGGCAACCCTATCACACAGATCAGAAGCACTCCTAGGAATAGTGGCAGATCGATTTCTCTGAACCGGTCCAGCACCCAGTCACCCACAGACCTGACCTTGGCAAACTCGCGGCAGATGTCCTTGGCGCTGCCCATCCGGGATATCGCTTGGTTGAAGGCCTCTTCCTCAGGCAAACCTGACTTCTTAAGGTCTTCAAAATATTCGAAAAGATGAGACTCCAGTTCCGCTTGATCCTCTTGCGAACACTTTCCCCTGAAGGATCGTCTCCATTGATTGATAGACTTATCTAGATCTAACATGGCAGATCTCCCCAGAGCTTGGTCAGGACATGGTTCGTTAACTTCCACTGTCGTTTGTGCTCTTTTAGTTGCTCCGTACCATCTTTCTTAATGCTGTAATACCGACGCTGCTTTCCGCTGTCTGCCATGCGCCATTCTGATAAGACAAACCCTTGCTTCTCAAGACGCCGTAAAACCGGATACAACATACCGTCCGTCCACTGGATTTCCTCATCTGAAAGGGATCGCAGCTCTTGTATAATAGCATACCCATAACTTTCACCCCGACTCAGAATCGACAGAATCAGGGGTGCCGCAGATGCGGCGACCAATTCCTTTGACTGAGACATATTCCTTATCCTCCTTTTATTATACATAGCAATACAATGTATGAATAATACATAGAGGCGCAATGTATGTCAATGAAAAAATACCGAGCCGGAATTTTAAAGATTGGCAAAAGAAGATTTGTCAGACTTCATATTTAATAGGAGGTATTACTGGTTATACACATGCTGCTTTTTACCAAGAATGACCCTACTGCAGTATATATAGTTGTTTCGAAACTGTGATATCAGCGTGAATATGGGTGGAGATGTAATGATTGGATAAGTTTTTTTGATGACCCAATTGAGAATCCTTCTAGGTATTTTTTTGGGGTCAATGATCGACAAAAACAGCCTTCATTTTCTTGGTGCTCCATAGATATAGTGATCTATATTAAAACTTAAATCATCAGGGAGCTTTTTCCATTCTTCCTGTGGAATCTCTCCTGCCAGCTCAGTTAATAAGTCTTCAATCGGCTTCACAGAATGATCGTATATTTTTTCATCTGTGTTTAGCCTTTCAACATCTTTCCATTTGCCTGCCATTATTACACCTCAGGAATTTCTGTTAATCAGGTTATGAACTTAGACGATTTGAATAAAAAATATAATACAAATGTACTAAAAAAGGCAAGAGGTTATATGGTTTAACATTGATTTGGTTAGACTGATAAATAACTCTAAATTTTAATCATTCCCATTGAGGCTATATAAAACATAAAACCGGTCGGGAGTAAATCAGGGCGCTAACATACAACTATGATCAATATCGGGCCAATAATTATTCGCCCCTTCTATGTTGGTGCCATTATCTACTTATACTTAGCACCTTAAATAAGGTCCAGAATCCCGTTTACTATGGTGTTTTACATTCCCGATTAATTTATGGGGTTGTTCGCTGAATCCCGGGCATCCGCATGTAGTTTATCAGTGGATAGCGGTTGGACATTTTGCCATTCTTTTGATTCATTTTCAGCCAACCATAGATCATAATTATTCTGCAAATTCATCCATAACCCTGGTGATGTATCGAAAGCCCTGCCCAGACGAAGAGCCATATCCGGAGTAATAGCACCCCTCTCATTTATAATCTTTGATAATGTTTTTCTGGATACTCCAAGCGTTGAAGCCATTTCTGTCACAGTTAATAACAATGGTTTTAGATAATCTTCTTGAATTATTCTCCCTGGATGTACTGGTTTACGTTTTATTTTATTCATGTTTGTACCTCACTAGTGATAATCATCATAGCCAACAATACAGGCGTCACCGTCTATAAACTTAAAGAATACTCTCCAGTTACCGGAGACTTTAACAGCATATTGATCTTTTTTATCACCTGTTAATTTATGAAAATTTGATCCTGGATAGTTCATATCTTTTACTTCAATTGCTGCATTTAGCCGGTCCAGAATTAACTCAAGCCTTCCAGCATGTTCAGGTCTTATGCCCTTTTTATTTCCGGTGTAGAAAAATTCTTCAATGCCTTTATGCTTGAATAATTTTATCATAGGCTGTATCGTAACCGAAGAGGTTACGCATGTCAATAATTATGAGAGATTACCAGGTCTTATTTTATTTTTTCAAACAACATGAGAAAATCGGATAACTTAATGATCTTAATATCTTCATAATGCCCGATTTTTAGCAGATGTTTGTCTCCGGTTACAAGCAGCTCCGCCTTTCCTTCTGTGGCGCATTCCAGGATACGATTATCAGGCGTATCCGCTAATATATTTATGCTTGGTGTAGTTTTCAGTACCCTGGCGATTCTGCTGATGTGTGTAATCAACTGGGCTATTTTTTTCCATGCGAATTTTTCTTGCAGTTTCTTTGCCAGTTCAGCCAGGATAGCTACTGATGTGCAGAGTTCAAATTCATTGTGGATAGCCCTGATCCATGCCTGTGCTCTGTATTGCCTCCGGGGAAAACAAATGCGGAGATATATATATTGGTGTCAAAAACGACCTTCAAGATCAGCGGCCCTGAAAAACAAGTTTTTCAATATCTGCCTCAGTAAAAAAGCCTTTTTTACGCCCCTGATCTGCGCCATATTTTTGAAGTTCTCGAAATTCCTTTTCCAGTGCCTGCTCCTTGTAAGCCTGAAACATTTCTCTAAAAAGCACACTTTTATTCTTTGACATTAACCTGGCCAGATTTTCATACTCTTCTGCAATATTCTCAGGCATGGAGATTGTCATGGCTATTCGTGTTTTTTTCATTGAACCCCCTTAATTTGTATGACAACATCATACAAAAACACTCATATTGGGTCAATGCAAATCATATATTAAATCAAGTATCCCATTCACTATGGCGTTTTCCGCATATCCGGGTTTGCATCTTGATGAGAGTACCTCAAAGGTCTGGTAGCCAAAGGCTGCATCATTGGGTATATATCCTGAATTGGCCATACCGTTCGTCAGAGTCACCATCATGGTTTTTGTTAAAGGTGATTCCTTTTTAAGCCTTTGTGCGATCAGGTTAAATATCTCTGCGTTAACAGTGCCGATGGCTATATCGTCTATCATTAAAAGACCCAGGCGGAGTGTTACAGGTTCACCATCCTTGTATGTCCCTTCGTATCCGGCACGCCCCTTGTTTGTCTGATCACGTCCCGGAAAGGTCACCATCTTCTGCTTTCCTGCTATTATGCCCTTTTCTGACATGCGCTCCATACCGCGCATTACATGCATGACCTCTTCACCCAGAAACTGCCCCATTGAAATGATCATCTGTTTTTGTTGGTCCATGAGTTTTTTTACCTCATGATCCTCTTTATTCAGCCCCTCCCCTCCCGGAGGCATGGCATTACTGATGTCTATTCCGCGCTTTGCATAATCCTTTATCCTTATCTCCCTTAAATCATATGTCTGCTGAAAATAGATCGGGTTCTGGTCACCGCATGCGCCTGTTGACCATACAGCAACTATTTTGTCGTCAAATGAATCCTCTATATATTTTGATGTTGCCCCCGGCGCATCACCACTGATTTTATCGAGCTGCCCCACAGTAACAGCGTGCATGGCATAGTTATAATAGACTGCAATGGGTTCACCATTTACTGACTCAAATTTGATCACAGCTACTGTTTTGTCAGACGGCCCGTCATAGTTAGGCCCTTCCCACCACTTTCTTGTTTTGGGGTCAATAATGTTGCGGTTGATATTGATATAGGAAACACCTGTGCCATAACCAATGCGTGCTGGATGAAGCCTTTCCTTTGCAAGCTTAATCGATTTGAAAATAAGTTCTTCCAGACCGGGTTGCGGTCCAAATATACTGCTGTGTGTGTGGGTCGGGGTGAGCAGGATATTTTGGGCAGGTATACCCAGCTCTTTTTCGATTTTATGTGTAAGGTTTTTCCACAACTGCTCAAAGATCATACCAGTATCAACAGTAACAAGGGCAGCACTTGTGACACCATTATCGATAACAATAGCCCGTGAGTAGACCCTGTCATGTATCCCCTCTATATTTTTGGGCAAGCTATTTTCATCAGGGGTAACATCCACCTTTGCAGCGCCGGCCTTAAAAAGGAGATTAGCTGTTTGGGCTGATGCTGTGCAGGTGGAGGCAACGAATACTATTAATAAAATGATTATTGATTTATGCATTTTTATGCTCCAATAAAATATTTAACCATAAACTCTAAGAAACCTGGAAAATTTATTAAATATGATTCCCCGATCAAGTCGGGGAATGACGTACATCTTGGTGTTTATATGTAGGGTCGGGATTTTTTCCCAACCTTTTTTGGTGGCCTGTAAAAGGCCACCCTACTTTAAGTCCCGCAAAACTGGATCAGGTGAAATTTTTTCACATTTCGTAGAGACATGCCTTGTCTACAGACCTGTCATAAACCATGACTCCTTTATTACTTAATCACCTTATCCAGTGCCTCCCCAACTATCCGCGTCATTATCTTATAACCCTCTGCATTTGGATGAATACCATCCTCAGACAGATTTTCCTTTAAAAATCCCTTTTCATCCACCATTGCACTGAAGTAGTCCACATAGGTAGCCCGCACTTTTGAGGCATAATCCTTCATCCAGTTATTCAATTTCAGTATATCCTTGGTCGGATGGGTGGCTGTTACCGGGTCTTTCATATATGAAGGTAACTTGCCGCTCGCTTTGGCCTTGTAAAAACCATAGTCACTTACAGGAAGCACAGAGCATAGAATAACCTTTATGTTGTTTTGTTTGGCAATATCGGTCATGGCCATTAAGTTATGCTGCACCATTTCAGGGGTTGAAGGACCTGTGTTTTGGGATATATCATTGATCCCAGCGAGCACTACCATTGCAGCAGGTTTATGCACAACAACATCAGGATACATGCGAACCAGCATCTGGGGTGTTGTCTGGCCGCTGATACCGCGGTTTACATAGGGCTTAACTGGAAAATACTCTGCCAGTTTCCAGAAATCGGTTATGGAATCGCCCATGAATACAACCCGTTTGGGATCATATGGACTCTTTTTGAGTGCCTCATTATCAGCCTTGTATCTGCTGAGCTGGTTCCAGTCTTTAAGCTGATTTACCACCCTTTGTGCAAAGACAGGAAGACAGCAGCTGTTATCTTCCTGGTTAAATTCTTCTACAAGCTGACCCTGTGCAGATGCAGTAATCAGCAGACCGAATATGATAAGTGCTAATATCCTGAATTTCATTTTTGACTCCTTCTTTCCTATAGGAAAAGAACAATGTTTTTGTTTTTGCTGAAAGCTGACCGCTGATAGCTGACAGCTTTCTTCAATATTCACTGCTGTCAAGCTCAGCCAGCCTTTTTTTGGCCGGGTTATATATCCAGTTAAACAGCATCCCAAGAAAAAGCAGCCCGGCAAATCCGGTCGCAAGGATAAAACCATATTTTGGACTTCCAAATATGTCACTTACAACACCCATGGCCCATGGCCCGGCAGCAGCCGCAACGCATGTAAAAAACAGGATTACCCCGGCAACAGCCCCGTGCTCTGTCTTTGGAAAACAGCTTATACCCTTTGAGTTAAGTGTAGGGTATATCATTGACATAAACAGACCTGAAAGTGGCAGGAGCCAGATTGCAAAGGAAAGCCCGCCAACCATTGACCCGATAAAGCATATGAAGATAGCCAGGCTGAAAAGCACCATTACAGATGCCCAGCTGAATCGGGCGAGTATCCATGCCCCCATGAACCTTCCTATGACACGCAGTATAAAAAATATGGATGTGGCGTAACCTACTATGAATGTAAAAGAGCCGTCATAACCCTCAAATAGAGTTGGCATCCATACATATATCGCACACTCCGCTGCTACATATAAAAATATACCAAAAGAAAATCCCAGCGCATAGGGATCCTTCATCATCCCGAATGTCCTTGACAGGTCCATTGGTTCATCCATGGACTTGACTGTTTTTGGATATTTTACCAAGAGGGCAGTTACAATGAGTATAACGCAGATTGTTCCGGCTATTATATAAATCCATTTCCATGAGAAACCGCCATTAAGGAGCCAGGTAACTATTGCAGGCCCTATGATTGCACCCACTCCAAAGAAACCTTCAACAGTGTTCATTGTCGCGGTATGCTCAGTTGTCGAACCTGAGATGTCGCCAACCAAGGCCAGGGCACCTGTCTTGAATATACCTATTGCTGCCCCTGATATGACAAGCAGCACTATAAAAAACATAAAGGTATTTCCCACAGCAAAAAGGTAGGAGTTTAATGCAAAGAGAATCAGCCCCAAAATAATGGTCTTCTTTCTGCCCAGCTTGTCAGCAAGAAAACCAAGCAGGATGCCGGCGAGTGCAATGGCTATCATATTGGCATAGTGGAAAGCCCCTGCAGCAGCCATGCTCAGGTTAAATTCCTTTATGACAACAGGGATGATAAGGCCGACTGAATCTGTTGTCATGGCAAACATCATGAACATGAGAAATGTCAGCCATTTGATGGCAGTCAGGTTGTATTTAGATGATTGAGAGTCCATGAATATACCTCTTTAAATGATTATTTTTTAAATGCCACGTTAATCAATACATCAAGGCGCAGGGCACAGGGCTCAAGGCGCAAGGAAAACTTAAAATCCATTTTCATTAAGATATTTAAATGCCATGTTAACCTTTATAGAAAAATCCCTCCTTCAGGCCTGAACCTGTTATTGATGCTGAAGGAGTTGACAAATCCACATCAAGCTTTATCCAGTGCCCATCTTTTTTCCAGTTCATCACAAGTAAATATTTTTCAGGCGCCTCTACATGAAATTCACCATTAAAGCCGGGGTGGCTGTTCCTGAGGCGAATCAATTCTATAAGCCTCTGCACCAGTGGCTGCCCGAGGGCACTATGGATTTCATCATTTGTATAATAGTGCCGGTTGATGTCGCGCCCGACCTTTGAGCGTTCAAGGAGTTCCATATCATTCCTGCCTCCCAGAAGGCCGGTATAATAGACCTGTGGAATCCCCGGTGCAAAAAACTGGATGGCCCTGGCTATCAGGTACTCAGTTTCGCTTCCACCAAGCGCATCCAGAAATGTGCAGTTAACCTGATAAAGATCAAGATTATTGGCTGCTGCGCCTGTTGCCTTTTTACTCTGCCCATTGCTTTTCCTGTGAATCATCTCAACCAGGACATCTATTGCCTCGGGCGGAAGCAGGCCAGGTGTTTTGTCAACCGCATCCACCCCCACATCAATAACACCTATGCCATCATGTGTATCCAGCACAGTTACTGCATTTCTGGGGCTTATGGATAGCCATTTTGCAAGGGGTTTAGCATCTGCATTGAAGAGTGCATGCAGCACAAGGGGCGGCAGGGCAAAGTCATATACCCAGTCAACCCTTTTAGCGATTTCTATCTGTTTTAGATAATGGCTGTGGATCTCAACCAGCACCTCTATACCCAGGCTGCGAGCCTTTCCCGTGAGTTCTGCTATAAAATCAAAGGTCTCAGGAATCATAAAGCAGCTTGTACCGGGCTTTTTAATGGCATAACCAACAGCATCAAGGCGTATCATCTTTATACCGGCAGACTGGAACTGCTTAAGAATCGAGTTGAGGTAGGTTAAAGCCTTTGGATGGCGCACATCAATATCTATCTGCTCAGGATTAAATGTTGTCCAGAAGAGCCTCTTTTCACCTGTTAAAAGCATGAGAGGACTGAATGGCACAGTAGGACGGGGACGATAGATACTTAAGATATCCGATTCACCTGCACCATGAGGAAATACCCTGTCATAGGTAAGAAACATGCCGGCATAAGGAGAAGATGTCCCATTCTTTGAATAATCCAGAAACTGCGGGGATAATGCAGATACATGATTTACTATAAGGTCAGCCACAAGCTCCACAGTTTTACCCAGCTCACGCACATCATCCCATGTGCCAAGCTTTGGGTCTGCCTGTGTATGGTCTATTGGATCAAACCCTGCATCTGCACCGTCAATCGGGTAGAAAAATGGTAAAAGATGAGCGCCACCAAAAACATTGGATAGAGGGCCTTTTAAAAGGCTGTTGAGTTTATTGAACCCTCCACCTGAAAGGCGATCAACATAGGTAATAAGCTGAACCTGATTTTTCATGATCTTCACTTCCCCTTAAATTACATGTTCAGGAAACAGGTGATCCTGTTTCCGGAATGACTTTTCGTTTTAGTGACAAATGAATAATACAGATTTACATTACAACTCCTACCAGATTGTATTAACTAATGTCAATAAAATGCTAGAAGTAGTATGACACTCTAACTCCTATCTCACGCGGTCTCCCATAACTTTCAGTACTGATAAACTGCCCTGCAACATATTCTTTATCCAGCAGATTGTTGCAATAGGCCTCCACCTGCCATTTCAATGCATTAAGTGTAATTGTAGCAGACCATAAACCGCGTGATTTCAGGTAATCCAGCGCAGGGTTATAATTCAGATTGATCCACTGGCCTGCTATATAACTGTAATTTATACGGGGCCGCAGAACCATCCCATTTTTCAGATAAAACATATAATTGATGCCGGCGTTGAAAGTGTGTTTGGGTGAAAACAGCATAGTAGTACCATCCGAAACTGAAATAGCCCCGGAATAATCCGTACAGGTTACACCCGGAATGCCACCCGGCACGAGGTCGCACGAGGGATAAAACTGAGAACCTGTCAGCACCCTTGTATTGACATACTCAAAACTGCCGAGTTCGGAATCCACATAACTGTATCCCATATCGAAGCCTATTGCCTCAAACTGTCCCTGGGCATTAAGTTCAAATCCTTTGACCGTTCCATCAGTTATATTGGCCAGGCCGTTCTGCCCTGTGGCAGTATCAACACGATCGAGCTGAAAATCCGAATAATCCATCCAGAATACCGCAGACTGAGTTCTCATGTGCCCGTCGAGCAGGGTTGATTTCCAACCAGCCTCATAGTTCCATACATATTCAGGGTCAAACTCATTGTCTACAGAGTTAAATCCGCCCGATTTATACCCCCTGGCAACAAATCCATATATCAGATTTTTCTGGTTAACCGTCCAGTTAAGTGCAAATTTTCCTGTTGGGGCAGAATCATTGTGGTCACCCTTAAGATCAGCCAGGACCATTTCGGGAGAACCTGGAAATGCCATGCCAGGTTTCAGGACAACGGCGCCCTCCTGCTCTACTTCATAATCCGAATAACGCATACCAAAATCCGCTTTCAGCGCCTCTGTAAGTTTGTAACCCACCTGCCCGAATAGACCGCGAGTCACCTTGTCATCATAGACATCCATAGCGATTGCAGGCTGATCAATAACTACATCAATTTTGTTCCGCTGGTAATAACCGCCCAGCACCCAGTCAAGCCTTCCCTCTGACGGGGATATGAGATTGATTTCTTCTGTGTATACCCGTTCACGAACATATTGATCCTGTCCGTCAGATGCGGTAGCCGTTGCATCAAAATCATACAGATTCCAGGCCTGTTTGTTTTGATAACCGCTTATGGAACGTAAAGTAATATCGCCAGGCAGGTTATAATTCAATTCAAGGGTTGATTGCTTAGCTTTTTCATCGTTTTTTATTTTTGAGTTGTATTCAACCGTGTAGATATCCCTGCCTGATGCTAGGGTACCAATAGGCTGAACCGCATAACCTCCAGTTTTCATGTTGGTTTCCGATACCTTAAGCAATCCCTTGAATTTATCTGTCTTAAGCAGCGCGCTGATACGACCAGACTTCTCATCCAGCTTGCCAGGCTCGTTATTTGCGGGACCGATATCATTATAATAGGCATCATGATATTGATAATTACCGGCAAATCTTAATGCAAAAATACTGCTAACCGGAGTGGAAATTGCGGCCTGAAACCCCCTGGCACTATAGTCACCCAGAGTACCCTGGACATATCCTTCCACATTTTCGAGTGACGGGCTTCTGCTGTTGATGAATACCGCACCTCCAGTTGAGTTCGAACCAACAAATGTCCCCTGAGGACCACGCAGCACCTCCACGTCCTGTATATCAAAAAAGGAACCGGTACCTGCGATGGGTGGCTGAAATACACCGTCGATATAGGTTGCCACACCGTTTGTTACAGCAGGAGAACCACTTGCCAGACCGATACCACGGATATTGACACTCTTGGATAAGAGCCCGTCAGTGATGGTTATACTGGGTGCGGCGAATTGAAGATCAACAAAATTTACAACGGCCTTGTCGTTCAGTTCATCACCCTGTATCGCAGTGGCCGCTATAGCGGTATTCTGGAGATTCTCTATGCGGCGTTGGGCAGTCACAACAATCTCTTCAAGGGTAAATTCATCAGTTTCCCCGGATTTCTCCTTTGCCAGTACATCACCTAAAAAACCGAAAACAAGTAATGATGCAATGAGACTGTTAATAAATAGGTGGTTTCCGTTTTTAATAATACGAACCATGATTATCCCTCCCCTTATAAAGTTTATATTTTCCTTTTCTGTTCCTTCCCTTTAATTATTGTTCTGCCTCCCATGAAGAGTAGTTATTGATGCCCTGAAGCCGGCGGTCGTAATTATTGATTGAGGATCAGAACATTTCGAAGACCAGAGATTAAAAACGAAGTCGATTTTAAATAATCCGCCCGGGACATAAATACAAACATAGCTATAAGTTACATTTAAGCCTTATTTGTAATTACATTTACTATCTAATTATATTTACTATTGTCAAGATATTTTTTATCATTTTTTTTCTTAACCCTTTATTTAACAAATTTATTTAATATTTAAATAATTATTATTTACCTTATATGCTGTTTATCAATATAAAACATTATTAGTTTATTCTTTTTAACCATCTATTTGTAATTACAATTTTTATTACCTGTAATATTTATACTCTTGACAATAAAAACACCTGAAAGTACTATCCTTGACCGATATACATTCTTTGATTTATCAGCCTTTAAATGCTGGGCTATCATGGGCTGTTCATCAATATTTATCCGCCGGCAATCTATTCAAAGAGGGAGGATCTTCATGTCCGATAAATATAGATTACAGAAACACACCATTTTGATTCTAACATTTCTGTTTATTGCGCTTATGCCCACTAGGGATGCTTTTTGTACTGATCCTGTCAAAACCGAAAACGGTATGGTTCAGGGTACTGTGGAGGATGGATTGAGAGTCTACAGGGGTATTCCCTTTGCTGCTCCTCCTGTTGGCAAGTTGCGCTGGAAGGCACCTCAACCAGCCCAAAAATGGAAAGGGGTTCTGCTGGCTTATAAATTCGGCCCTGCAAGCATTCAGAATAACCCTGCATTAGCCAACCTTGCACCTCCAAGCGAGGACTGCCTGTACCTCAATGTGTGGACACCAGCCAAAGGTGATAAGGATAAACTTGCTGTTATGGTTTGGATACATGGCGGGGGTTTTGTTGCAGGCGCTACTGCCGAGCAGCTCTATCAAAGCGAACACCTGGCAAAAAAAGGGGTTGTGGTGGTTTCTATGGGCTACAGGCTGGGCATACTGGGCTTTATGGCACACCCCGCCCTGAGCGCTGAAAATGATAAAAAGGTATCGGGTAATTATGGCCTTCTGGATATGATCGAGGGGCTTAAATGGGTTCAACAAAACATATCAGCATTTGGAGGTGACCCAGGCAGGGTAACCATATTCGGTGAATCGGCCGGCGGTATTGCGGTTAGCATGCTGTGCGCTTCGCCCCTTGCAAGAGGTCTGTTTCATGGCGCCATCTCACAGAGCGGAGGTTCATTCGGCCCGGTCAGGGCAAATGGCGGACCGGGTGAAAATATGCAGTCTCTTGCTGATGCGGAGAAGGCTGGCAGTGCATGGGCACTAAAAGAGGGTGCCGCTACTGCCGCTGAATTACGAAAACTACCTGCTGATAAACTCATCATTGCAATGCCGGGTCAGGGGTTAGGCTGGCCTATGATGGACGGGTATGTTATCCCGGATGACCAGTACAGACTCTATGAGGCAGGTAAATATAATGATACACCTGTACTTGTAGGATATAATTCCGATGAGGGGGCCTCCTTTCCAGTAGAACCAACTTCTGAAGCATATGTTAAAAGCACAAAAGAACGTTACGGCCGTTTTGCAGAAAGATTGCTTGAGTTATATCCCCCAGGAAAGGGTAAACCCGCAAAAACCGCCCGTGACCTCATGCGTGACACTGCCTTTGGCTGGCACACATGGACATGGGCGCGCCTCCAGACAAAGACCGGTAAATCAAAGGCATTTCTATACTATTTTGACCACCACCCCGAATACCCTGTTGATTCGCCAAAGGCCGGCTTTGGCGCAGCCCATTCTGATGAGATGCCCTTTGTCTTTTATAAGTTCGGTCTTCCTGGCCGTCCTGCAAAGAGTGATATAGATGTCGCCATGTCAGAGATGATCATCTCCTACTGGACCAACTTTGCCAAATATGGAGACCCTAATGGCAAAGGGCTTCCCGAGTGGCCTGTATATAATGATGCAAAACCACAGTCCATGCACTTTCTCTATGACAGGGCCGAGGCAGGAGCTGTTGTCGATATGGAAGGGTTGAAGACACTGGACGAATATTTCAGGTGGAGAAGAGATGGGGGAAATTAACCCCGAATGGTTTCAGTGTGCGTTGTAGACAAGGCATGCCTTGTCTCTACAATTCGTGTTATATGCCACATCATTTAAGCTGTCTTTGTCTTGTGTAAAACCTATTTATACAAGGAGGAAATTATGAATATATCAAGGAGGTCTTTTCTTAAAACCGCCGCTGGAGAAATCGGCTCTGCCGCGCTGTCCGGACTTGGTGCAGCTAAAGTTGAAGCCGCCCAACCGGATCAGATTTCAAAGTGGGATTACGAGGCCGATGTAGTTGTCCTGGGCCTGGGGGCAGCAAGGCTTATGACTGCGATAACAGCATATGATAAGGGTGCTGATGTACTAATACTTGAAAAGGCGCCTGAGGCTCATGCAGGAGGAAATACGCGGGTAAGCGGTCAGGGGTACTGGTGTCCCGCTGATTCTGCAAAGGCTTTCGAGTATCAGAAGGCCTTGAGTGACGGTTACCCCATTCCGGATGAAATGGCTGAGGCCTTTCACAACCATTCCATACATGTAACAAAGTGGCTTACAGAAATGGGCGCCGATATGCAGACGCTTCCTACAAAAGGGGAGTATCCTGAATTTCCCGGTGCTGCTGAAAATGTCTGCTGGTCCAAAAGGGGAAACGGGTATCAACGCCTGTGGCTCCTCCTGATGGAAAACGCCTTTAATAAAAGAAAAGTCCGTGTCAAATATGAGACACCTGCAGTTGAGCTGATTAGAGACAATAATACCGGCGAGATCAAAGGAGTAGTTGCAGAAAACAATGGCAGAAAGATATATGTCAAAGCAAAGAAAGCCGTTGCTCTATGTACAGGAGGTTTTGAAAACAACCAGGAGATGATCCGCGATTATCTGGGCATGCCCTGCGGGTATCCGAAGGGGAGCCCCTATAATACCGGGGATGGTATAAGGATGGCAATGGCAATAGGCGCGGACCTCTGGCATATGGACAACCAGGCTGGTCCGGATTTCAATTTCAGGATACCAGGTAAGGATTGGGCCTTTGGTTATACTTTTTCGCCTCCTGGACAGGGATGGATATGGATCGCCAAAGATGCTACGAGGTTTACCAACGAAACCTATTTTACAAAACACGGCAAAATACCTTTCCATGGAATCTATATACCTGTGCCCACACCTCTGCCGGTTCATTGTGTATTTGATGAAACCATGAGAAAGAGCGGGCCACTCTACCCTAATGAATATTTCTTCTGCTGGTGGTCGGAGATAGAAAAACACAAATGGAGCCCTGACAGCAGCGCTAAGATAGAAAAAGGCTGGATCATAAAGGCGGATACAATAAAAGAACTTGCAACAAAAATAGGCAAAGATCCTGACACCCTGGAAAAGACAGTTGCCACGTGGAATAAGTCCTGCGCTGAAGGTAATGACCCGGAATTCGGAAGGACTCCCCAGAAGATGGCGCCGATCCAGACACCTCCATTTTATGCGGCAGAGTTAGTCCCGGCATTCACCAATACCCAGGGAGGACCGCGGCGTAACAACAAGGCACAGGTGTTGGATACAAACCGAAAGCCAATCCCGAGGCTCTATTCTGTAGGTGAACTGGGTGCCCTATACAGCTGGCATTATCAGGGCGGTGGCAACATACTGGAATGCCTTGTATTTGGCCGCATTGCCGGTGAACAGATAGCCCTGGAAAAACCATGGGGATAAAGAAAAAGAAGGGTTCAAGGGGTCAAGGATTCAAGGGGTCGAGGGGCCAAGGAGTCAAGGAGCCGAGGAATCAAGGAGTTAAGGGAAAGAATCTTATAACAACAAAATAGAAAGGAATCTGAAAATATGAAAATGACAAAAAAATATCTCGTTTATTTAATAATTCTAATCCTGCCCTTTCTGGCCTGTAATCAGCCTGCTGACACACAGAAAAAGGCAGAAAAGTGGGTATCCACATGGGCAACCGCCCAGCAGCTCTCTGATGTTGGATTTCCCAAAATGACTTTGCCCCCCAATTTTAAGATGCCGGAACCGGGGCCGCCGCCAAAACCGGGCGAACTCGGAACTAACCCTTCTGTATTTTATGTGCCTCCTGATCTTAATGACAGGACTGTGAGGATGGTTGTTCATACCAGCATTGGAGGCAGTCGTATCCGGGTGAATCTTTCCAGCGCTCTGGGCCGTCAACTGGTTAAGGTAGGATCAGCCCATGTTGCAATTTATAAATCCGACGGGTCAATAGTTCCTGAAACAGACCATGAACTTACATTCAGTGGCAACCCTTCATGTACACTGCTGCCAGGTGTTCTCATTTTAAGTGACCCGGTGGACATGGAAGTTCCACCTTTCACCGACCTGGCTGTATCCATTTACTTTCCTGAAGAAACAGGGACACCCACAGAGCACAGGCTTGGACTTCACACCACATGGATATCAAAAGGAAATGCAACTGCCCTGGAAACCATGCCTGAACCTGAAAAAACCTATGCATATTTATGGCTTGCAGGTATCGATGTTTTATCGGACGAAGACAGCTTTTCAATTGTTGCGATTGGCGATTCCATCACTGACGGCTTTGCAACAACACTTGATGCCAACAAACCATGGCCATCATTACTTGCAAAACGATTGAATACCGCTCAAGGTAAAGAACAGATATCTGTTGTTAACCAGGGTATCTCAGGAAACCAGGTGCTACGCGATGGCGCAGGGATCAGCGCCCTTGCCCGGTTCGACCGGGATGTGCTCAGTATCGCAGGCGTAAAATGGGTAATACTTCTTGAGGGAATCAATGACATCAATTTCAGAGGGTGGAATGATGGCCCGGACGGACTTACATCTGATGAGCTGATTGCAGGCTATAAACAGATAATAGCCCGTTCCCATACACACGGTATAAAGGTAATAGGCGCAACCCTCACCCCTGAAGAGGGTGTGCCCACAATGTCAGAGCGGGGTGAAAAGATCAGAGAGGCGGTAAATGAGTGGATCAGAACAAGCAATGCCTTTGATGCTGTTGTGGATTTTGATAAGTTGATCAGTGACCCATCAAGGCCCATACGAATGAGGCCTGAATTTGACCCGGGTGATCATATACACCCCAATGATGCAGGCAATCAGGCAATGGCAGAGGCCTTTGATTTGAATCTTTTCAAATAATAGACAGGAGAGCTGATATGTACCGGCGCTACATTCGCAGAAATTGTTTTATCATCATGGTGATAATTTCTCTTATAATTATAACCATACCTGGGTGCTCAAGATCTCCTGACACAACCGGACCCTATAGTGTGATCATGGAAATGGACCCATCCCTTCCCGGTCATACTATATTCCGGCCTGAAAACCTGTCGGATGTAAAAGGAAAACTGCCCGTTGTTGCTGTTGCCCATGGAGGATGTTATGATGTTGGAAATTTTTCTTCCAGTTATACATACGAGATTGCCTCACATGGTTTTCTAGTTATCGCTAATGGAAATATCAGTAAGGAACTGGAAGAGGCGACTGAACAGGCAATCGCTGCAAAGAAACAGGCTGCAAATCAGTCTGGCGAAGCCCCATCCGTTGACCTTGCCACCAAGGTCCCGCAGGAACAGCTTACCAGATGTAAAACAGACAAACTTTTTAATGCAATTAACTGGACAATAGAGCAGAACAAAAAATCGGGAAGCATCTATAATGATAAGATTGATACCGATGCCATTGCGGTAATGGGCGCCTCCTGCGGCGCACTTCAGGCCCTTGATGCATCGCTTGATAACAGGATTAAAACAGTAGTATTCATGAATAGCGGAATCATGAGAACAGGTATCCCGGAGGGAGAAGAGGTAAAAAAGGTGATGGATTTCCTGAAACTTCCAGGCCCTGATCTTCTTAAAAAACTTCGTACACCGGTAATATACCTGAATGGGGGCCCTACTGATATCGCATATGATAATTCAGAAAAGGATTTTGAAGAAATCGAAAATATATTTGTATTTAAAGGCGATCTTGATGTAGGACATGGGGGTACATTTTTTGAGCCGCATGGTGGCAAATTCGCTGAAGCGGCAACCCAGTGGCTATTGTGGCAGTTAAAGGGTGACAAAAAGGCCGGTGAAATGTTCCTTGGTGATAAGTGCGGAATCTGCATGGACCCTGACTGGAAAGTTAAAAGGAAAAACATACTGTGATTAAGCGAATGTCATAAATTCATTGACGTGATCAGGCAGTTTGGTATACCAGCAAACATTATTAGGATTATCAGAGAATCATAATGCTGGATATTATTAATAAAATTAAAACAGGAGTAAAAACAATGAACCGAAATCCCGGAAAAACAGCAATATCAATTCTGGCAACCATTCTATTATGCCTCTTTTCTTCTATCTCATTTTGTAATGCACAGACTGGAGCAAAAGTTATAACGGCGATGGATTGTATAGCGGAAAAACTGGGTACTTCAATACCTGTTTCAGAAATAGGTGAACCTGTATCGGGTGTAAGCCTCAAACCACCGGTTTGGACAGAGGCTACTGAATCAAATCCAGGATATTGCACTATAGAGGGTTCAATGACCCCTGTCTCAAAGGAGGCGGGTGCCAGACCTATCATTTTTCGTGTTGTGCTTCCTTCATCATGGAGCAGTCGTGCTGCCCAGATGGGAGGGGCAGGTATGAACGGGTTCATCCCGAATCTTACAGGGGGTACGGATATGTCCTCCAGGACATCGCTTATCAGTCTCGGGTTTGCCACCTATGGCAGCGATTCCGGGCATCAGATGTCTATGATGGGGTTTCCCGGTGGACCCGCTAAAAAAAGCCCGACCGCAGGGAATCCTGATGACTGGACATTGAATGATGAGGGAATAAAAAACCTTGGATATATGCAGTTGAAAAAGACCCATGATGCAGCCATGGCGCTGATTGAAAGGGCATATGGTGAAAGACCTCAATACAATTATTTTTTCGGAGGGTCCCAGGGAGGGAGGGAAGCCCTTACTGTGGCGCAGAGATATCCTGAGGACTATAACGGGATTGCAGCCAGTGTCCCGATTGTAAATTTTTCTACCCTTATGCTTGCGCCAGAGCTTATCAGGATACAGGAAAAGCCTTTTAAAAACTGGGTGACTCCAGCCAAGACAAATGCCATTGCCGGTGAATTCATACGTCAATGCGACAGTCTCGATGGGATCAATGATGGCATCATCAACAATTACATGGCCTGCCGGGCCATATTTGATGTCAAGCAGGGAGAATCCGGAAGAAACCCGTGGAAAGAGAAAAGATGCCCGGATAATAAAGATCCAAATCCTTCTGATACAAGCGCGAATGCATGCCTTACAGACGGTCAGATTGAAACACTTAACTTCGTTTACAGCAGGTATCAATTCGCTACTCCACTGGCTAACGATGTCACAACCTTCGGTATGTGGGTACCAAACACTGACCCTTCAGGAAGCGGTTTGATCGTGCCGGAGAGATACAGGGGACAGGAAGGCGCTGATGAAAATACCCCGGTGCACAGCCATATGGGAGTGCTGGGGGTGACCGGATTTCTTATGCAGGGTTTAAAGGCTAATCCCCTGGACTATGTTGAGGGCGGTAAATTGAATGCAAGAAGAAAGGAACTGTCAGCCATCCTGGATTCAACCAATCCTGACCTGAGCCCATTCCATAAACGGGGAGGAAAGATGATTGTTGCCATAGGCACAAATGACACACTGGCATCCCCCGGCTCACAACTGGATTACTACCAGTCTGTAATTGATAAAATGGGCAGAGAAAAGGTAGATGCATTTGCCCGGTTTTTTGTTCTCCCCCAGGCAGACCACGGTCTTATGGGGAAAAACTATCCGATTGACGGAGATGGAAAATCTATTCCTGTTGAACAGATACCTACAACCTTTAGCCGGTTAAATCTGCTTATCGACTGGGTGGAAAAAGGGATAGCGCCACCCAGGTCTGTAACAGTTACCGGAGGAAATAAAAGCCTGCCTATGTGTTCTTACCCCGAATATCCCAAATATAAAGGCGGAGCTGCTGAAAAAGCAGAATCGTACGAGTGTGCGATGCCATAATAGGCTTATTTGCTGTAACCGCAGAAGAGGTAAAAAAACTCTTCTGCGGTTACAGGATTGCTATTAATACCCACCTTTTTTTAATCCGGCGCCAGGGGCTTTGCACCCATTGTCTGAATTAACTTAATATATAACTGGTGGTCCCTGTATGTACGGTTGGCTCGTCCTGAAAAACATTCAGAGAGAGTAACCTCCTGTCCTTTTTTGTTGTACGGGGTAGCTAAACAAGCCGCACATGGTGGTCAAACCACAATAACTATCTCCAGCGGTCATGCAAAAAATGATATGGTTCAATCTGCGCTTATAGCGCCCAGCGGGTCGCACAAGCTTAAAAAGTATTGCGGAGCAGTTGAATCTTTCAGCTCGAATCAGATTAATTACACATCATGATTTCAGGTTCTTCCTGGATCGGGTGCCACTAAGAGCACAGTTTCTACCCGCTCCGGGTTAGAGACTAACTGCCGTTTTTAGGTTTAAACATCAAAAGGCTTAAATCCATAACGGCCATCCCGGTAACAAGGCCGATGATACTGTCGTGCCCTTTGCCATATGCTCTGCTGGTTTCCGCAGGAAATTCAAAAAATCATTATCCATTATTGCTGTAACAATAATATACCGGGTTATTCGGCTCCATTTTTAAATAGATCCTGACTATGCTTAAGAGCGAAATGTATAACATTTTCAATTAACCAGATTCCATGGGCATCCATTCGATCTAGCGCTTCGGGAATTGACACAGGATATCCAGATGATTTGCATTATAAAGCACCTTAAAATGGATCAATATCTTCATTTATTGCCAAATAATATAGTGATAGACCTGGTTAGACAAGAGTTTCTATTATTTAAACATAAGCAGGCTTAATGCCATAACAGCCATTCCGGTCACAAGACCTATTATACTGTCATGCCCTTTGCCGTATGCCCTGCTTGTGGGGATCAGTTCATCAAGGCTTATGTAGACCATTATTCCTGCAACACCACCGAACATGACTGCCATAAATCCCTTAGGTACAAGTGCTGTCTGCCAGCCCAATATAAACCTCAGGAGGATATAGGCAGCCACTGCGCCCACAGGCTCTGCAAGGCCGCTCAATAATGATAATAGAAATGCCTTTTTTCTGTTACCTGTGGCGTAAAATATAGGCACAGAAACACTTATGCCCTCAGGGATATTGTGAAGGGCAATGGCAACAGCTATGGCTATGCCTAAAGATGGGTCATCAAGGGCCGCTAAGAAGGTGGCAAGCCCTTCAGGGAAATTGTGGATGCCAATGGCAAGGGCAGTAAAAAGGCCCATCCGCATCAGCCTGCTATGGCCAGGGCTGTGATCATGTGTCCCAGGAGCCATCTTTGACAAGGCATCCCCTGCACAGGGTACAGGTGCCAAAGGGTTCTTCACAAATTCATTTTCGCTGTCCGAATGTATCTCATGAGGGTTTTCTGCTGCAGGAATGAGTTTATCAATAACCCCTATCAGGAGTATCCCTCCAAAAAAGGAGGCTGCATTTATCCAGTTGCCCAACCGCTCGCCATAATGCTCTTCAAGGATAACAAGCCCCTTAAAAAATATCTCTGCAAATGAGACATAGAGCATGACACCTGCTGAAAAGCCTGTGGCAAGAGAGAGAAAGCGGTGGTTATCCTTTCTGGTAAAAAATGCCAGTATACTACCGATGCCGGTAGCCATGCCGGCAAACAGGGTCAGACCTATTGCGATAAGTACATTATTCATATGTTAATAAGATAAAAAAGGGGCAAAAGACCCCTGATCCCATGCCCCTTAAAATCTTTATGATAATCACTGTTTTTAACTATTTTTTATCTTTACCGAATTTCTGTCTGATTGCACCTATGGTTATAATAAGCCCCAGTGCAACCATGATTCCGATCAGATAAATTGCTATTGCTGCATCTAATAAAGGCATAATATTCTCCTCTGTTTATATTTGAAGGCCTACCATTTTTTACCCGGATGTGCGAGTCTCCAGATTATGTAAAACACCACAGCCATCCCCATTGTTATTGCAAATTGTATTAAGAGTATTTTCCAGGGCCATGCCATATTTTTATCTCCTTTTATAGATTTCTCTTGTTTTATTTTTCTCTATTTCTGCTCTGCCATTTTAAGCTGCCGTAAATAACCCGGCTTTCCCGGTAAAATAAGGTTCAGGACAACACCAAAGAAAACCGTGGCAAATGTTGTAGGATACACATTCAGGCTCATAAAATCGGGCAGCCATGTGGGCGCAGCAAATGTCCACAGGAAATTTGCGCCGTAACCGGCAAGCATGGTCACCCATGCCGCAAACCTGTTGACCTTCCAAACCATCCCTATCAGGTAAACGCCAAAAACAGGTATGCCAAAAGAAAATGTCCAGAAAAATATAGAAAGCACAAGCTGAAGCTTCAGGGCCGGAATAATCACGATAAGTGCACACACAAAGATCATTACCCTTGTAAGTATCAGGAATGTCCTGTCACTCATATTGGGGTTTACCGCCCTCTTGAATATGTCATGGACAATCATATGTGATGAAGCAAGTATCAGTTGGGAACTGGTTGAAAGGGTGGCAGCAAGAAGCGCAATCATCAATATACCTACCATCCACTGCGGAAGCGCCATCAGGGCTATTTTGGGTACTGCAAGCTTGGCGCCTGCTGCGGCTATACCGGTAATAGACATGCCAACCAGCGCCAGTATTACCCACGGATATGTCACAAGGCTATTGACAAAGGCTGCCCAGAAGACACCCTTTCTGATATCCGATTCAGACCTTGCAAGAAGAAGCGGCTGGTACTGCGCCTGGGATGCGCTGCACATGAACACGAGTAGAAACAAACACGGGATAAGAAGCGCATACATCACATCAGGAGAAAAATTCAGTATATCGAGATGGAGTGGTTTTCCTGCCTTCATATAAAAGTCAGCCACCGATTCCCATCCGCCATGACCGTTGTTAAGCCATTTTCCGGTAGCAAACACAGCGGCAAATGAACCAAGAACCAGCATTATTGCATTGGCAAAATTCATCCATGCCACCTGCTGTAAACCGGCTACAATGATATAAAGGATTGTTAGGCCAACCGCGAGAAGTATACAGTGGGGATTAAATGGAATGGCTTCTCCGCCAAGGGCATAAAATGCGGTTGCAGTAGCCAGTATCTCAGCTATACAGATGCCGATTAGCTGGGCAGGAAACACCGCTGAAATAAGCCAGCCTATGCCCTCGCCAAATATCTTTCCCATCCCTTCAGGGAATGTCTGGACATTAAGCCTTCTAAACCATGGGCCAAACCATAACAGAAACAGGGGCACAAACAGACCGCCGCCTATTATACCCCACCATAACACAGATGCCCCGAAACCTGCTGATGCCTCCCAGAGTGAAAGGGTATGGCCGCTTCCAAGGGGCGCAAGGACAAAACCGGCTGTAATCAGTGGCCATGCAAGTGTATGCCCGCCTCCGGTCACAAAATCACTGCCTGATTTTACCTTTCTCTTGAGGTAGATGCTGGTGCCGACACTCAGGATAACATAATAACCGATTGCAATTGTTAACGCTGTTGACATTCAATTCCCTCCCTAGCAAAGATATGATACCTGGTTCATCAAGAACGGGTATAAACAGATTGTATCCAATAACAGAAGCAATCTGACTGACACCTGTAACAGTCGGGTTTTAGTCTTTTATTGCCATCTTTTTATCATATTTTTAGAAAACCGGACAAAAACGAACTATTCTGTATCTCAACCTTTTTTCTTTGTCAACCTTGATATAACTCTATATATTTTCTTACTGTCCTGCGGTCGAGATTCATTCTGCGGGCCACCTCTTCGTAGGTTCCATATCTCTTATACAGGAGGGCGCAGTAGCCGCTTATCAGCGTCTGGGAATCAATACTCTGTGTCTCTATCCCATTTTTAAGAATCTCCTTTATTCCCCCGGCAGGTGACAGGTTTTCACCTCTGTATTCCCTTGTAAGGAGTATCCTGCGTGTAGCCTGCTCAAGCTCGCGCACATTACCTGGCCATGAATAATCCCTGCCAGGGCTCTTTTCAAGGGATTCCAGTACAAGAGAAACAAGCTCTTCTGATTTCTCGCCTGTAAGCCTGCTTACTATATTATCAAGGATAAGTCTTAATTCATCCGGATACTCCTGTATACGTTCAGAAAGGGATGGCATTATAATGCAGTCAGAGCAGAGCCTGTAATAAAAATCGCTCCTGAACAGGCCGCTACCCCTGAGCTCCTTGATCGATTTATTGGTTGCGGCAATCACCCTGCCATTGAACCTCAATATCTCATGACTCCCGACCGGGCTGAATGTACGCTCCTGAAGGATCTGTAAAAGTTTAAGCTGAACAGGAAGGGAGACATCACCGATCTCATCCAGCAGTATTGAACCGTGTGGCCTGCACCTTGAAAAGATGCCATCATGCTGATTGATTGCCCCTGTAAATGCCCCCTTCTTGTGACCGAACAGCTCAGACTCTATAAGAGTTTCAGGATACAGTGAGAGATTGATAGATATAAAACTGTTCATAAAGCTGCCTGTAAAAATATTTTTGTCAGGGTTATAGGGTATAAAACCTGACCTGCCAATTGCTGCAGCGGCTGTCCCCTTGCCTGTGCCTGTATCGCCGAGGATCATGGTGGAAAAGTCTTCCATGCGGTTCATGAGAAAGCGTTCATAAAGGCGGATATCGTATGTAAAAACATTGTTCCACAGATGCCTTCTTAAACCCCTCATGCAGGGGCTCTGGCCTATAAGGGCCTTGTCAATAAAGTAATAGGCCCTCTTCAGTTGATAAAGGATTGCAAAGAACCTGCACGCATCATCAGGAGTGAACCCCCTTTTTACAAATAATGAGATGGCATCTTTACCAAATGGAACTGAACAGGTTGATTCACCGGCCTTTAACTGCCGGATAATAAGGTCATCAAAATTTTTTGTAAAAACAAAGAATATCTCAAAGAGAAAGGCGCTCTGCATCATGACCCTGTCATCGCCGCTATACAGGCTAATATCTGCCCTGCCCTCTTTTTCCAGTTTCCCTATGCGCTCTTTCATCTTTGAAAACAGGCATTCAAGGCGTTCTGTTATAGGGGCATCAGGGGGACACTCTGCAATCTGGATATCGAGCTCATCCCTTTCATTGCTGAAGGGGTTTGAAAGGGCTGCGCGGGATACAAGCCTGAAAAATGCCCTCTCTTCCTGTGTTAGTTTTTTATAGTTTGCCATGCATATTAGGTATATGCGTTATACAAATATTGTCAACATCAATATTCTTCAGAGTTAATAATATTTAAAGCAGGTCGTTTATCCTATAGTTTTTATTGTATTTAGCATTATCAACCTTGGTGGTACACATTATGCCATCTGAGTGGATTATCGGGTCTGTTAAATTTAATGAGATGATCATATGGCAAAAAAGATATTAAAACTTACAACCCGGAATAATGAGAACATCCGGCGTGCAGACAAGGAAAGCACACATAATCTGTTTCGCATGCCCTGGTCTATGTCTTACAATGCATTTACATGGCTTGAAATAACAAGAAGGTGTGACCTGAATTGCAGTTACTGCTACCAGAAGAGTGACCCGACAAACGACAAGAGCCTGTTTCAGATAGAGATGGAGCTGATTGTCATGCTTGGCTTAAGAAAGACAGATACAGTATTTATTACAGGTGGTGAACCACTGCTTCATCCTGACCTTGAGGCCATTGTTAAGATGGTAAGTTCCTATCGCGTAAAACCGGTACTCATGACAAACGGGAACAGGCTGAATGAAGATAAGGTTTGTACAAACACAATAATCCCGGTGCGGGTACTTGGCAGTGAAAACAGATGGGACCTTTATGTTAATCATGAAAAAATAGACTATGCAGATACAGCATTCTCAACAAGGGATTACGCAAGCAAAACTCACAAGGACCTCACCTCATCCGACCTTATCAATCAGGTTAAAAAGGTTATTCCCAACTTCACAGCTAATGCATTCCTGGGCGGCACAGAGGTCCCTGATGCGCCCAAATGGCTCTTTTCAAACGTCGTAGGCACAAAGGATAAGGTTTATGGATTCATAGGATCAAATGCAATGGAGCTTATGCTGAATGGTTACCATTTTCTAAAGGAACGGTATCTCTCATTCCTTAAACCCTTTATGTATGGCATGGGGAAGATGATGTTCCCATTAAGCATAATGGACAGGGGTATCAGGAAGAGCTTCCTTTCATACATTACCGGATGTCTGAATAATCCTTTAAACCTGTTCAGAAAAGTTTATGTACAAAGCCTTTTAATACTTCAGCCACAGGATATCCTTGAGGATGGCAGATAGGATATGTATGACGGATGCCCAAACAAGACATACCATAATGGAGCCCTTGTCTCTGCATGCAGAAAAGAGGAGTATGTTCGTTATGGAGGTATGATTACTTTAAAGAAAAAAGCTGATGCAATGGTTTATCAGCAACAACATGGAGGAAAGGCATCATGGCAATAAAATGAAGGATCATTTTTTTATCAGCAGTATTACTATTCCTCTCCTGTATCAGCAATATAAACACAGTTATTGCTGATCAGCCTGATGTTGATTTTCTTGTAACTGAATCCAAAAGAAGATTTGAAAAGGTGAATGACTTTACCTGTACACTGGAAAAAAAGGTAAACAAAAAGGGTGTTCTCTATTATGCCCCTGAGATCAGGACAAAGTGTAAAAAGCCTGCACATTATTATTTTAAATGGGGAAAGGGCAGGTTTGAAGGCCAAGAGGTGATCTTTGATGATGGCCGTAACAATAACAGGATTATAGGCCATTATGGCGGGATATTCAGTTTTATAACACTTCATATTGACCCGGAGGGCAGCATTGCCATGAAAAGTAATCATCACCCTTTAAAGCGAAGCGGGCTTGTAAAGATATATGATATCCTTGAAGACAGCTACGCCAGACACAAAGAAACAGGGGCAGGCATTATAGAACTTGCAGATGAGGGCATGGTGGATGAGAGGGCCGTGTGGATATTAAAAGGCCTGTTCCCTGAAAACATGGGCTTTTATAATGCAAAAATATACCTGTATCTTGACAAGGAACATCTGCTACCAGTTAAGGTGACTGTTTATGACTGATCAGATAAACTGTATGAAGAATATATCTTTCATAATCTTAAGTTTAATGTCGGGTTTAATGAAAAGGACTTTGACCCTGATAATGATTAATACAATTTTGTCTAGGAGGTTGTCCGAGAATAGCAAAATTGAGCATTTTTGCACCTGTAAGTATTTGAATTTACTAGGTGCTATTTTTGAAAAACCCTATTCTCGGACAGTCTCCTAGGGAGACAAAATGAACACCATATTATTAGCAGCTCTTACAGCATGAATTATGGCACAGGCAATAAAGGTATTAACCGGATTCATAAAATATTGGGGAGAGGACAGGTCGCGTGTGATATGGAGGATCATCTGGGCAGGAGGAATGCCCAGCGTTCATAGCTCGGTAATAACCTCGGTAGCAGTAACAATATAGCACACCGCAGGTGTTGAGAGTACCATTTTCGGGCTTGCAGCAGTCATGAGCCTTATAGTTATCTATGACAGGGGCAGGATGTATGCCATATATAACACCTTTCAGAAAAAATACCCTGACTTTGCCGAAGAGATACAGGGAGACCCAGTATTAAAAGACCTCGTCGGCCACAGGCCAGCAGAGATAATTGCCGGTGTTACTATAAGTGCTACTTCAAGCCTGGCAATCCGCTTTTTATTTTAATGAATTTAGTGTTGAACCAAAGAATATAATCATTATATGTAATCTCTTTCCTTCAGGATGCAATCAATTACACATTAACTATGAAAAATATTTCATATTTTTAATAGTCCATGACATCTCCTCTTAACAACATACTGATATTATTAACGATAATTTTTTTAATTTTCAGGTTTAATTTTTGCATACATCTTTTCCAAACCTGTGGTATGAAGGAAAAACTAATTCAGAGATTAGGAAGATTTAAAAGGGGGATTTTTAATAATGGGGGATTGTTTTCGCTCTGCACTTACAGTTACAGCGGTAATATTTTTATTTTGCAGCCAGGCACACGCAGGCCAGGTAAAAACCTCATCTCAATTCAAATTGAAAAATGAGACTGAAGGCTTGATGACTGATATGTACAGCCCTGAAATCAAGCTTATGAACCTAGGTAATGCCGATCTGTTCCGCGCTGCAATGAACGGTTCGCCTGAAGAGCAGTATCAGGCGGCGCTTCTGTTTGGCCAGGGTCAGGAGATAAAAAGGGATTTTTCAAAATGCATCAAACTTCTTGAAAAGGCCGCGAAGGGGGGGAATATTAATGCCTCTTTCCTTTTAGGCACTATCTATTTAAAGGGCGGGAGTATCTTTGAAGAGGTTAAGACAGAAGTGGAATATGGCGGCATTCTTATACCAGCAGAATTCCCATATGATACAGCCATGGCATTTCATTATTTTCTAGTATCAGGTGACAGGGGTGATAATCTGAGCCGTGATGTGTGCTGTATTATAAAGAAGCAGTTGCTGGAAGCAGGAGAGGATACAGAAGGGGCAAAAAAGATGCTCCAGAGCCTTGAGGCATTCGCAAAAACAGGAAATGCCCTTGCACAGAGATTTCTGGCCGAGCTTTACAGCGAAGGCAGGATGGTAAAGCAGGATGATCAAATTGCATTTGACCTTTTTAAGGCAAGCGCTGAGCATGGTGATGGATGGAGCCAGTATAACACTGCACGAAAATATATCAGCGGGCTTGGGGTAGAGCGGGATATAAAAAAGGGTTTTGAGTGGATGAAAAAGGCAGCAGAAAATAATCTCTCTGTTGCACAGTTTGATCTTGCAGTGCTCTATTACCTTGGCACAGGCACCTCTGTTGATAAGAAGCTGGGGTATGTATGGCTTGTGGTTGCAAAGGAAAACGGGCACAAAGAGGCTGAGGCACTTGTGAAGGAGGCAGATAAAGAGGGGTTAACAAAGGAAGAAAAAAAGGCTGCCCTTGATATGGCTGCAAAATTATTAAAGCAGTTATCAACGCCTAAAGATGCAGGCAAACTGCTTGCTGCCTTGAAAGGCAATTGAAAATAGCCTTTTAATCCATCTAAATCTTACAACATTCCTATATAGAGACGGTTTCAAACCCGTCTCTGACATATAAAATATACCTTATACCATTAACAATCATCTTTAGAGACTCCTCTACGATAGCGCCGACCTTTTTAAAATACCCTAAATAGGCTTGTATTTGTAAAGGCTTTTTTTATAGAGGGAAGTGATATACCTCCACAGGTTAATGAAATGTTTGCTCCAAGATAGCGCTGAACCGGAAGGGGTTTTTGATCAGACAGCACTGGAGGCTGTAGTTAATTACAGTTTTAAATCAGCCATAAAGCATGGCAAGGATGTTAGCTGCTTTGTAAAGATGCCCATAAGCATTTGAACTTGAAGAAAAACCGGTAGAACAGTAAAAAAACACATATTACAAATTCAGGTTTTGCAGAGACGCCTGGCACGGCATCTCTACCTTCCTCTGTTTCTTCATCTACCATAACAGTCCAGTTAGAGTTCTATTTTTAGTACATGGATAGCCATCAAAATTGGGTCAGGCAAATCTGTTAATATAATCAATATTCTAATCCCAGTGGGGTAAATTGTTTATTGTTGGTAAAAGTAAATGTTCCGTTTGACAACAAGGTATATTAAACGTACAATTGTACCCATGAAAATAATTGCAGATACAAATACATTTATTGCAGTTGCTTTAAACGAACCGGAAAAGGCAAAAATTATTCAGCTTACAGAAGGGCATGAGTTGATAGCTCCTGATGTATTGCCATTTGAAGTTGGAAATGCCCTGACAGCAATGATGAAAAAAAATAGCTTGAAAAGGGAAGAGGTTGAATCCGCTTGGGAGATCATCCAACAAATACCAGTGGATTTGAGGCAAACTGATATAAAATATGCGTTGAGTATAGCAATTAGTTATAACCTGTATGCATATGATGCCTATTTTCTGGCGTGTGCGGAAAAGCTCCACAGTCCCTTATTAACCCTGGACCGTGGTATGCAGAAAGCTGCAAAAAAAATGGGGATCACAATATTGGAGTAAATAGTCATGAAAGTATATACATATTCTGAGGCAAGACAACGTCTGGCAGATGTTCTCAATAATGCAAGGAACGAAGAGGTTATTATCAAAAGAAGAGGCAGTGAAATATTTTCTGTCGTTTTTAAAAAAAGCAAGAAATCACCATTCGATGTTCCTGGAATCGATACAAAGGCTTCAACAAAAGATATTCTGACAGCGGTAAGAGAATCCAGAAAACGGTTTGAATGAGAGTACAGAGAAAGACAACCCTCTTTAAAATTTAAACAACTTCTGAGATTCTGTAATACCAAGGCGGTTAAAGGTTATTATCTTTGATCGCCTTGGTATTTTTATGGGTGGAAGCCGCTAAAACCTTTAAATGGTCGTTAACTGAATATCTTAGCTGCTGGTCTTCTCTTGTTATAACTGTTTCTCACTTCCGGGAATCTCCTCTGTGGAGCAACCCTTGCGATGGAAGGCCTTTTCTGATCAGGTGCTGGTGAGCCATAATTAAAGGTAGGTATGGTACGCTGCTCAACCTCTGAGCCTATCAATCGATTAATGGCCTTCACCATATTTTTATCTTCTTTGGTAGCAAGGGTAAATGCCTCTCCACTGCATTCAGCCCTGCCGGTGCGACCTATGCGATGTATGTATGCCTCAGGAGTAGCCGGGATATCATAGTTTATCACATGAGATATTCGTGAAACATCTATACCACGCGCTGCAATATCTGTTGCAACAAGTATCTGGAATTCACCGCTCTTAAAGCCATCAAGGGCTGCCTGACGCCTTGCCTGTGAAAGGTTACCCTGTAGTGAGGCTGAGCTGTACCCGGCAGCCACAAGCCTTTTTTCAAGGCTTTTTGCGCGATGCTTTGTCCTGGTAAAAACAAGTACAGACCTTGCATCACTGGTTTCAAGCAGTTCAAGTAAAAGATCTGTCTTCAGGTGTTGAGCAACCGGGTATATGGCATGGCTCACAGTTTCAGCAGGGGCAGTAACACCTGCCTGCACTGTTGATGGATTCTTCAGTATATCGTTTGCAAGCTGCTTTATTTCCGGCGGCATTGTAGCAGAAAAGAGCAGTGTCTGGCGTTTTACTGGAAGATTTTTTAAAATCCGCCTGATATTCGGGAGAAAGCCCATGTCAAACATCTGGTCAGCCTCATCTATTACCAGCACCTCCACCTTTGAAAGATTCACTGTGTTACGCTCAATATGGTCAATGAGCCTGCCGGGGCATGCCACAACAATATCGGCAGACCTTAGTTTTTGTATCTGGGGGGTAATACCCACACCGCCATATACAGTAACACTTTTTATACTTGTCTTTTTGCCCAGAGTTTCAAATGACTGATGTATCTGTTCAGCCAGTTCACGTGTAGGGGCTATTACAAGGGCACGCACCCCACCCTGTTTCCCCTTTATAAGCCTGTTAAGTATTGGCAGTGCAAATGCCGCTGTCTTACCTGTTCCAGTCTGTGCGAGGCCCATGATATCATGCCCCTCTTTTACCTTTGGGATTGCCATTTCCTGAATAGGGGTTGGGACCTCATAACCAGCAGCCGCGATATTTGCCGCAATGGATGGATGAAAACTAAATGTGTCAAAATTCAATATATACCTTCTTTCATTATTTATTCTCGCCATGGGCGGGAAACAGGACAAATCTTTACGTTCTAAATACAGTGGATTGCCTTTTTGAAAACCCTCCTGTATGCTGAGGGCTGGATTATTCCGGATCGATGAACAGTGTTAAACATAATCCGTATCAAAATAAAAAAAGCCCCGGAGTAATTCCGGGGCCAATGTGATTAATTATTTAATTACAACCAAGAACACTGTTAATTGGAAGGCATCATACGGATAAACAGGGAATAGGTCAAGGGAATAATTAATTAATGTCTGCAAATGAACAGATGACGATGTTATCTGATTTTCCACAACCTGCGATATATAAGAAGTTATTCAGAAAATGGGGAAATGGCATCTGATCTGAATACCACTTCCTTAACAAACCACGTTTTAGCAGGAGTAAGTAACAGGGCATTTTTGCCTGCCGGTTAGCTTCAGCTATTTCAGAGGGTCCTTTTCTTTAAATTGGCGTAATATTTGCATTTAATCATGTTTAATTCATTTTTTTAAGAAATCTTCAGACATACTGGAAAAATGAAAATACAAAGTCAAGGATGCATTATCCGGATACTTTAGAATTAATACAGGAAATTTACATGCAATATCAGCCAGATACAATTCAAAACATAAAT
Organism: uncultured Desulfatiglans sp.; assembly: GCA_964643755.1. GTDB lineage: Bacteria > Desulfobacterota > DSM-4660 > Desulfatiglandales > HGW-15 > JAAZBV01. Next base: position 33,370 of record CAZXUA010000010.1, read on the forward strand.
AATGAAAGACGTGAATATTTCAGGGTGGAAGACCTGTTGCCAACATCTATCAGGAAGGTAGACGAAAACTATGCAAGAATAAAGGGTAAAACTATACCAGGGCTTCAGCCGAGTATCGGTTATCCAACAGCTCCTGATGAAATGGATGACAACTCAATTAATCCGGTACTGATGCACAAGCTTAATGAAATAAATCAGAGGCTGGAACTGCTGATGAATCATATGAACCTTATCAGCTATGGTTTAGCCAATATCAATGTAAAGATGGTTTCTATAAGCTCATCCGGGATCAGGGTCATTTGTGACGACTATTTTAAACCTGGAGAGTTTGTTGAGACAAAGATCCTTCTTACAGCCAATACCAGCTACTGGGTAATTCTTTACGGCAGGGTGGTAAGGAGCATTGAGGCAGGAGAATCTCAATGGGAGACAGGCATTGAATTTTTAGAAATGGGCGATGAGGTAAGAAACACCCTTAGTTCCTATATCATAAGCAGGCAGCGGGAGATGATCTGCAAAACCGAATAAGCGGATATATATTCCTGTTATGAATGTAATCATCCCCAATACTTATAAGGAGTAATATCGTGTTTATAATAATAGGCATAGCCATTGTCCTTGCTTCTGTTGTTGGCGGTTACCTGATGGAGCATGGAAACCTGTCCGTACTCTGGCAGCCTGCCGAGTTTGTAATTATCTTGGGCGCTGCTGTAGGTGCGCTTGTTATATCTTCGCCAAAATCTGTCCTAAAGGGCATTATTTCCAGTCTGTCAGGGGTATTTACCCAGAAGGAGATCACAAAAGAAGATTTTCTGGAACTTCTTACCCTCCTGAATCAAATCTTCTGGAAGGTAAGAAAAGATGGTCTGCTCTCTCTTGAAACCGATGTGGATAACCCCACGGCAAGCGCTATCTTTAAGCCTTATCCCAAGATCCTCGGTAATAAATCGCTCATAGATTTTCTCTGTGACAATATCAGGGTAATGATAACCTCAAGCATGCCGGCCCATGAACTGGAAAACCTTCTGGATACAGACATAGAGGCATTAAGCCATAATAAGATAATGTCTGCCCAGGGCGTATCAAAGATGGCAGACGGACTCCCAGGCCTGGGTATCGTTGCATGCGTACTGGGGGTTGTATTGACCATGCAGTTCATTAATGAACCGCCTGATGTTCTGGGTAAGCATATCGGGGCAGCGCTGGTTGGAACATTTCTTGGTGTTCTTGCCTGTTATGGATTTGTGGGCCCTATTGGAACAAACCTTGAACATAAAGCAAGGGAAAAAGAGATCCTTTTCAATGTAGCAAAATCAGCTCTTATCTCATTTCAACTTGGCGTAGCCCCCCAGATTACCATTGAGACAGCTCGAAGAGCCATCCCCGTGGAAGAGAGACCGCTCTTTACAGAGGTTGAAGAGGCCATTAAAAAAACAAAGACAAAGGAACAGAAAGAGAAATGAGCGGTACAGGAACACCAGCACCAATAATCATTAAAAAGGTCAAAAAAGGCGGTCACGGCGGTGCGCACGGAGGTAGCTGGAAGGTTGCCTATGCAGATTTTGTAACTGCAATGATGGCCTTTTTTCTTCTGCTATGGCTGATCAATATGGTTTCTGACGAGAAAAAGGCAAGGGTCTCCCAGTATTTCAAAGAATTCAGCCTCTTTGAGAAGGGCGGGCACTCTTTTATGATGGATGGCAAGGCCTCTGAAAAACAGTTTGAGATAATTGATTCAGGAGAATCAGGAGCTAAACCGGAAGAAACAGATAAATCTAATGGTTCTCAGACAGGCAACGCTGATGGCATAGGTAACAGCGCTGAAGATATGGCTACCAGCATTAATGAAAGGCTTAAAATGGAGATAGAGTCAAAACTCTCTGACATGAAGGAACAGATACTTGTAGATATTGATGATGGGGCATCAAGGATAGAGATAATAGATAAAAAAGGCGGCATGTTAATGTTCAGTATCGGCAGTAAAGAGATGTCCCCTGAGGGCAAGAAGGCATTAAGTGTCATTGCTGCAAGTATCAAGGAGATAAAGGGCAAGATAGCAATAGAAGGGCATACCGACTCATCTAAATATGCGGGCACCCAGTACAGCAACTGGGAATTATCAACAGAGCGCGCCTCAGCAGCAAGAAAGGAGCTGGAAAGCAGCGGCATTTCACCTGATAAATTTATCCGTGTGGCTGGTTATGCAGATACTGATCCACTCATTAAGGAAGACACACTTGATCCCAGGAACAGGAGGATCAGTATAAGGGTCTTTCCTGAAAAACAACCTGACAGCCCTTTACCGGTTGATGGATCTTATCCCTCACAGAATCCGGTAAAAAAGGGTAAAAGAAATAAAGATAGGATTAATAAAAATCCAAACAATGATGACCTTGAACCTATAGGGCGATACCTGCAAAATAGATAGTCGTTCTTTTTTAGAGACACCCGGCCTGGCCTATTGAATTTTATTCCAGCGAAATGCAGCGTTACCCCCCTTTACAAACAGCCAGGAACACTGATAATCTGCAGTGATCCAGCGAATAAACAGAAAACATGGAAAGGTAATAAAAATTTAATGTGGTCATTTCTCTAAAAAGAGGCAGGAAATTATGGCGGAGACAAGAAAAAACAAAAGTTATGGTGAAACCCTGGAGCAGTTACTGGGGCTTAAGACATCCCCTGTTGCAGTGAAAATGGTGGTAAAAAGGCAGGATATCCCAAAGGATGCACTGAGACCATATAAAGATCAGGGGAAACATTATGCCCAATGCCAGGCATTTGCCCTTGCAAAGAGGGATAAACTCACAGTGGCAATGCTACTTGAAGACAGCTATTGCCCCGGGCCGGTACTTGCTTACGGGTTTGTGCCGCCATCGGAAACCCATACCCGTAATGCCGGAAAACAGTATGAAGGATTTGAGTATGGCAGATACACAGGGATACTTACTGCACCTTTAAAGAGTGCATCCTTTGAACCTGATCTGATAATGATCTATGCAGACACAAACCAGCTAAGAAGCATGCTGCTTTCAATCGATGAAAATGAAAGAGCTGGCATTAAATCCAGCTTTTTCCCATTCTCATGCGCATGGGCGGTTACATCGCCTATTATCCATAATGCATACTGGATCACCCTCCCGGACCCGGGTGAATATGTCAGGGCCTTAACACAGGCTGGTGAAATGATCTTTTCAATCCCGGCACCAAAGATTGGAAGGTTCATAAAGGGGCTTAAGAGATTTTTCAAAGAATCCATGTTTGCAAATGAACAGATGATGATGTTATCTGACTTTCCACAGCCTGAGATATATAAAAAGATATTTAAGGCATGGAATACCGGGCAAAAGGGTAATAAAGGAAATAAGACAACATTAACCACTAAACACACGAAAGCCACGAAAAATAAAGGGTAAATTTTCTCAACTCTCTGTATTGCATTGCCTGGCTATTATGTCGGATTTTGTTGTTTTTCCTAACAGCCCACAGGCTAAAAAGCTACAGCCTATCTTCTCCCTTTCACCTTTCATCTTTCAGCCTTGAGCTTTCAGCTCTTATTCCCCTTCCTCTGCTCTATGCGCTTTGCGCTATGCATTTTATGTTTACATCTTTCCTAAACAGCCTCCTTTCAGCCTCCAACTTTGAGCTTTGAGCTTTGACCTTTCAGCTTTAATCTTCCATCTTTTCTCTTGCATTTTCAAACAATTAATCTTAAACCTAACAAATTATTTTTTCGGGAATAATGATTTATTGTTTTACGAGTCTTATCGTTTTTTTTTAAAATATTGAATCTTGAATATGTAATCTTAAATCAAGATTTTTACTGATAGTATTTTTATCGTCATTTCACGGTGTAGCTGTGGAATCCAGTTGCTATTGTTTTGTGATTATTAGATCGCTCATTGCGGATTGATAAAGTTCTATTGTCAAAGCAAGACCCCGGTTTTTAACGGATAAAAATTAATATTTGTTCATTAAACAAGGAAAGGAGTCATTGATAAATGGGAGCTTTTGAAAATGGTATTGGAAGGCTTTTCACAGACCCTGATCCCGATAATGCCCGCGCATTTTTCAGGAAAAAATCAAGGGAGATGAAAAGCAAGGTAATGACGGTAAAAGAGGCTGTGGAAAAATTCGTCCATGATGGGGAATACCTGGCCATTGGCGGATTCGGCGCAAACAGGATCCCAACGGCAGTATGTCACGAGATACTGAGGCAGGGACGAAAAAACATGGGGTTTGCCGGCCACACTGCAACCCATGATTTTGAGATTTTAGCAGCCGGAAAGGTATTTAACAGGCTTGATGCATCCTATGTGGTGGGTCTTGAGGCCAGAGGGCTTTCCCCTAATGCGCGTAATTACCTGCAGAGCGGCGAAGTGGATGTCACCGAATGGACCAATTACGGGCTGGCAGCCCGTTTCAGGGCAGCAGGGATGGGAGTGGCTTTTCTCCCCATAAGAACTACCCTTGGCACTGAAACATACAAATACGGCGCAGGCAGGGTGATCACATGCCCCTTTACAGGAGAACCCTATTTAGCTGTTCCGGCGCTTTATCCCGATGTAGCGGCTATTCATGTTCATGCTTGTGATGTTTACGGCAACAGCCAGATTAAAGGAATAACTATCGCAGACCTTGATGTTGCAAGGGCTGCAAAAAGGCTGATTATTACAACTGAGCGCATTGTTCACAGCGATGAAATCCGCAGAGAGCCTAATCTGACAGTAATACCATATTATCTTGTGGACGCTGTCTGTGAAGTGCCATACGGAAGCTACCCAGGTAATATGGCATATGAGTATTTTTCCGATGAAGAGCATCTCAGGGAATGGATGAAGGTTGAAAAGGAACCTGATGCCTTTAAAAAATTTCTGGATAAAAATATCTATAATTGCAAATCACATTTTGATTACATCAACATTAACGGCGGGTTGGAAAAGATGATGAAACTCAGGCAAAAAGAACTATTAATTTTGGCCCAGAAAAGATAGGAGGAAAGGATATGCCTGATTATAATGTAATGGAACTTATGGTATGTGTTGCGTCACGTGAACTGGAAGACGGCGCTTCTGTTGGCGTTGGCACAGGTGTGCCATGCGCAGCCACAATGCTTGCACAGAAGACCCACGCCCCTAATCTGTTAATTGTTTTTGAGGCAGGGGGCGTAGCACCTCTGTTACCTGAAATGCCAATCTCTGTTGGGGATTCAAGGACCTTTTATAAGGGGATCATGGCAAGTGGTATGGTGCAGATTATGGAAACCTGCGCAAGGGGGACAGTGGATTACACTTTTCTTGGCGGCGCCCAGATAGACATGTATGGAAACTTGAATTCAACCCAGATCGGTTTTGATCATGACAGACCCAAGGTAAGGTTTCCTGGCAGCGGCGGGGCAAACGACTTTGCCTCCTTATGCTGGAGAACCATGGTGGTAACACCTCAGGACAGCAGGCGATTTGTGGAAAAATGTGATTTTATAACTACACCGGGCTACCTTACCGGTGGTGACGCAAGGGAAAAGGCCGGGCTCCCAAAGGGGTGCGGCCCGTACAGGATAATCACCAATATGGCGGTTATGGATTTTGAGCCCGTCTCAAAGAGGATGCGCATAATATCCATAAACCCCGGATATTCTGTAGAGGATGTGCAGAAAAACTGCGGGTTTGAACTCCTCAAGGCGGATAAAATAATTGAGACCGCGCCTCCAACAGAGGAAGAGCTGAGGATACTCAGGGAAGAGGTAGACCCGGAACGGTATGTCATAGGTCGGTAATATGTAGCGGTCAGACCTTTACAGTTGCTATTAATGTATTTTTGTTGTCAGTCTCCGACTTGATCCGTCGTTCCATCCTCCGTGGTCAAACCAAGGCGTGACGGAGGACGCCCAAGGCTTCCGTCGTTGCCTAAAGGTATAACGGGACAATATGGCGGGACAGGTCGGGGAATCCAGACACCGAATGTCATTCCCCGACTTGATCGGGGAATCCAGTTGTTTTTTATTTGTAATACTTGTCCGCCTGGGTGGATTGAAGATGTCAAGAGTCAAAGACAGACTTGATAAACATATCTGGCTACAGCATTATGTTGAGGATTTAGATTGTTGACATACAAAACACTTCTCCATATACTTCGTATTCAAAAAGGAAATTCGTATCAATCGAAACATTATTATTTCTGACCACGACAGGAAATATAAATCTGAAAACATGTTCATTTTTCCTGTCATTAAGCGCGGCAGGAATACCCGCCTTACAATCCTGGCGGCAATACACATCGGGAGGCTATAAATGATCATTCGCACAACAAACCGTTTGATATTCATCGTGGCTCTGGCCGGAGCTCTGCTAGGCGCTCAGACAGTTGCTGCACAGCAGCCCCCTTCGCCCGACACCAATGGGCCCAATAGAGTAATGATAGGTCCGCCGGGAGCAGGACAAAACAACATTCCGGACACCCCCGGAACCGGCTCCTACCCGGCGATAAAGGAGGAGATTCCGGATCTTCCCCGGCACGTGGTTTATCGACCGGCCAACCTGAAGGCTATGGGTTCACTGAAGCTGGGAGTGGTCGCGTGGGGAAACGGGGGCTGCTCGGAGGATGGGGCCAGCACCCGCTTTCATCTGCTTGAACTGGCATCCCACGGTTATCTGGTGATTGCCTCTGGTCGCATATTGAGCGGCCCTGGCGCACATGCACCTGCCACAGAGCGAAAGCCTTTCCCTCAGACCGAGACATCGGATCTTACCCAAGCCATTGACTGGGCGCTGGCCGAGAACACCCGCCAGGGCAGCCCCTATTTCGGGCGCATTGATCCACAGCAGGTGGCAGTCTCAGGCTTCAGCTGCGGAGGCCTGCAGGCAGCCCTGGTCGCCGGGGACCCGCGCGTTAAAACCCTGATTATGCAGAACACCGGCACCTATGACGGTGAACGCGCCTCCATGCCCGGCTTCAAGGTGCCCAAGTCAACGGTGAAGAGCTATCACACGCCTGTTCTCTATATACTGGGTGGGCCCACCGACGTAGCCTATAAAAATGGCATGGAAGACTTCCAGTTGATCGACCATGTGCCGGTTGCAGTTGCCAACCTGCCTGTGGGTCATGGCGGCACATACCACGAACCCAATGGTGGCACTGCCGCTCAGGTGGCGGTGGACTGGCTGAACTGGCAATTGCGCGGTGATTCAAAAGCCGCTGCCCGTTTTGTGGGCGACCGGTGTGGCCTGTGTACGGATGAGAAGTGGACCATTGAACGGAAGAATTTTCCGGCACAATAAACGGCCGAGTTCGTTATGTCGTTATGTTGAGTCTCTAAAGGGAAACGTTGTCAGGTTATCAACACAAATAGTGTCAACCTTATAATTAGACAGAGTCTCCTTTTATTACATATTGAAAACCCTGGCTGAAATGCCACCGGCAAACACGCCGGATAAAAAGCAGGAGAGGTGGTTAAAAGGTATAGGCGTTTGATTTACCTTTTTACCCACGGCACCTGGTCTTCTTAGCATATAATAAAGATTCTGCTATCAACTTTAAACTATTATTCAGGAGGTGTACCATGACAGTACACTGGAACAACTGGCAGCGGAAATCGAGGCACTGAAACAACAACTGGAACCTGGCCAACAAGCCTGATAAGCCCACGACGTTGCATAAACCCTACACGCCGGACGCCGTATATTTCCAGGCATCGCCACCTCCTTTACCGTTTGATTAGGAGGCTTTGGTGGAATAAAATAGATGAAAATATGAATTGATATAGGCAGAGAACAGGAACAATCAATTTAAAACAAAATGTGGAGAGGTGCGATGTTAACAGTTTAATTACTCAAAGGGGACTGAATTATTGAACATCATCACACTTTCCATAGAGAAATATTTTGTTTTTTCATTCGAACCCTCGACACCTTGAATCCTTGGGACATGTCTTTTTCATTTGAATGTTCAATCTTAAATTAATACCCCTAACAGCCTTCTAACTATGGCCTAATAGTCTACATTTATATTCTTGCATTTATTACAAAATAGTCTTAAACCTAAGCCATTGTATCTTTTCGGGTGCAATGAATTTTTGCTTTATAGCGCTACAAGCGCATTACCTTAAATATGTTAAGAGTCAAAGGCAGTCTTGATAAACCCCTTTTCATTGCTTTGTTTATAAATTATGGAAGAATTGACTGAAGATAAAAGATTAAAGATCAAGCAGATACAGACCTACATCTCAAAGATGCCAAGCCTTTCTACAACCGTATCAAAGGTTCTTGAGATATGCAACAGTCCAAAGACATCTCCGGGTGATCTAAACAAGGTAATTTCACTTGATCCGGTTCTTGCAGGCAAGGTCTTAAAGCTCATCAACTCGGCCTATTATTCCTTGCCCGATCAGGTAGCATCACTTACCCGTGCTATTATCCTGCTGGGGCTGAATACGGTCAAAAACCTTGCCCTTAGCACGGCAATCCTGGAAAACCTGACAAAGGATACGCTCTCTGGAGGACTTTCCATGGAACTATTCTGGACTCACTCCATTTGTGTCGGAGTTACAGCCAGATCAATTGCAGCAAAACTTGGAGTCCACGTATCTCTGAGAGATGAATATTTTTTAACAGGCCTTCTCCATGACCTGGGCAAGATCCCGTTAAACAACAGATTTCCTGAAATCTATAAAAAATCCCTGGAGTTTGCCTCTATCAAACAACTGCCTCTGCACAGGACTGAAGAGATAGTCCTGGGGATAAACCATATGGAGGTCAGCAAAATGATAGCCGAAAAATGGCAACTGGGTGATTCTATGAAAGAGAGTCTTTTTTTTCACCACAACCCGGAAGGTGCTAAAGAAGAAAACCGCCATATGGTTTCTATCATAGCACTGGCAAACGCATGCGCAAATAAATTTGAAACCGGATCAGCAGGTGACGGGGTTCCAAAAGACCAGACACTGTTAAAATTTCTTAACCTTGTTGGCGTGGAATGGCAGCTTATCGAGGGGATACATACAACAGTGCTGAATGAGATAGAAAAGGCCAGGGTGTTCCTGCAGTTGACCAGTGAAAAGGAGTAGGCATATGAAAATAAAGTTTTGGGGAGTAAGAGGCTCTATACCGTGTCCGGGGCCCAATACAGTAAAATATGGTGGAAACACCTCCTGCCTGGAAATATGGTTTGAGGAGATAGGGAGGCTCATTATTATAGATGCAGGTTCCGGTATAAGGGAGCTTGGCAATGATATAATGAAGCGGGATATAGTGAAGAAGGGGATAAAGGCCGATATCCTTCTGACCCATACCCATTGGGATCACATTATGGGGTTCCCCTTCTTTACGCCCATTTATATGCCCGGTGCCCATTTAAAGGTATATGGACCTGTAACATATGAGGATGAGACTCTGGCAGAGGCAGTTGGAGGTCAGCTGACCTATCGTTATTTTCCTGTAAGACAGGCAGAGCTTGCTGCTGAAATAGAGTATATCAGCCTAAAGGAAGAAAAACTGGACCTTGGGGATGGTATAAATCTTACCACAAAGTATCTTAATCATCCTGTACTATGTCTTGGCTATCGCTTTGAATATAACGGTAAAATCTTCTGTACAGCCTATGATACCGAACCCTTTCAAAATGTGTTTTGTAATGACCCTGATGACCCATCCTATGATGAAGGCATGGCAAAAGAGGGAGAAGAGGTAGCAAGAGAAGAAAATCAGCGTCTTGAAAAATTTTATTCAGGATCAGATCTGCTCATCTATGATGCCCAGTATAAAATAGAAGAGTATCTGTCTAATAAGAGGGGTTGGGGGCACACATCAATAGAAGACGCAATAGATACTTCCGGGAGGGCTGGTGTAAAGAGACTCGCCCTATTCCATCATGAGCCTCTAAGAACTGATAAAGAGATAGATGAGCTTGCTCAAAAACTGGGTCCTAACAAAAAGGATTCAGGCATGGAGGTATTTTTTGCACGTGAGGGTGAGGAGATAATAATCTAATAGAAAACTATCAATGTCAGAGCTTGTATCTTGAATATTATATTTTGGTAAGGGCATTGGTTTATCCTGCCATGGTTATTTAACGTAGGCGGAAATATTGAATTTTGTCGAAGATCCCGTGTAGTGTCCGAGGAATTTTGTCGAAGATCCCGGTTGCGTGCGGGGAATCAAGATGGCTGAAGATGGTGCAAATATGGTGAATAAGAATATAACGACCTTTAAAATTAAAATTGCTTGACATTGGTTAGATTTTCAGTAAAAGTGTGGGCATGCCAAGAATAGCCAGACTGGATACACAAGGTTTATTACACCATGTGATGATCAGGGGGATAGAACGGCTGGACAGAGTGTATGCAAGGGATTTGCTATGTTATTGTGTGGTGGATGATCTTGGAATACCAATGGT
>CAZXUA010000011.1:0-17574 GCA_964643755.1 uncultured Desulfatiglans sp.
GATAATGAGCGGTGACTGGAGTTCAGACGTGTGCTCTTCCGATCTGATCACCAGGGTCTGACTTCCTCATACGCTGCGGGTCTGTGATCATCTGGCTGACGCTGCCCCTTATCTCGTTATCCGTATCTGTCAGATATATGGAGTTATTATAGCTCTTGCTCATTTTGCGCCTGTCAAGCCCTAGTATCCTGGAGGTGGGGGCAAGAAGGGTTGCCGGTTCAGGAAAGACCTCCTTCTGGTATAGAAAATTAAAGCGTCTGGCTATCTCCCTTGTGAGCTCAACATGGGGGGCCTGGTCTTCGCCAACAGGCACACCGTTTGCCTTGTACATCAGGATATCTGCGGCCTGAAGCACCGGATACCCCAGAAAACCATATGTATAGAGATCTTTCTGGCTCAGCTCTCTAAGCTGCTCCTTGTATGTCGGATTTCTTTCAAGCCAGGGGAGAGGGGTTATCATTGAAAATACAAGATGCAGTTCAGTATGCTCCTTTATCTCAGACTGCACAAAAAATGTGGATTTTAAGGGATCAAGCCCGACAGAAATCCAGTCCTTTACTATCTCATTGACAGAGCCCTTAATCACCTTTGTATTGGCATATTCGCTTGTAAGTGCATGCCAGTCCGCTATGAAAAAGAAGCATTCATAATCTTCCTGAAGATTTTTCCAGTTGTTAAGGGCGCCATGAAGGTGCCCCAGATGCATTCTGCCTGTAGGCCTCATACCACTGACTATTCTTTTCTGCATTATAACAAAATTCTCCTCAATATTATTACAGGATTGGCCCAACCCTGCCGGATATGAAATCTATTTGCCGGATCTATTCATATACCTGGCCATTACAAATTCCATCTCTTCCTTTTTACTGTTTACCATGTTTTTAAGCCTTGCCTTTAATAGCCCTGTCATTATTTCCCTGTAAATTGGCCCCGGCTCAAAACCCATCGCCTTCAGATCCCTGCCCTTTACACTTATGGTTATACCTTTTAACCTTGTGAAATAACTGGATATTATCTTTTTTATCTTTTCATTATTGGCCTTTGCCATTACGAAAAGCAGGAACTCTGTATCATATTGTGAGAGTAAAGTATAGATACTATAATTATCCTCACTTTCTACCCTGAAGAGGCTGTCAAGCAGACTCCAGACATCCTGCCTTTGTGTATTCATCCTGACGCATTCAAGGTCATTCATCATCAGCCGTGTTGTAAGGCTGTTGTACTCTTCAGCATCCAGGTTTGAGGTAAAGGCAAACCAGTATACCTTCCATCTGTCAAAGGGTTCATCAAGGTAAAGCAGGGTGAACCATGATATTACATCGCTGATATTTTCCAGTAATTTGACCAGTTTATCATTAAAATCAATGTTTTTAGAAAGGACCTTCAGAAGATCAAACTGATGCATCCTGGTAATGGCCTTGATTGGCTCATCCTCCATAAGAATCAGTTTCAGCTCAATAAAAAGCCTTCTGCCTGAAAGTTCCTTGAAGCAGTTGATATCCACCGCATTCCTGATGAGTGACAGGGTAAGCCTTCCTATTTTTAGGCCAAAACGTTGCTCAAACCTTATTGCCCTGAAGACCCTAGTAGGGTCTTCTACAAAGGAGAGGTTATGCAGCACCCTTATGACCCTCTCCTTTATATCCTTCTGTCCGCCGAAATAATCAATAAGATCGCCATAATTACTGCTGTTAAGCCTTATGGCAAGGGTGTTTATGGTGAAATCCCTTCTAAAGAGGTCCATTTTAAGGGAGCTTGTCTCTACTGTGGGCGGGGCAGCAGGCGTCTCATAATATTCCATGCGTGCGGTAGCCACATCCACCTTGAACCCGTCAGGGAAGACAAGTACCGCTGTCCCGAATTTTTTATGGCTCCGGACCCTTGCATTGTTATCCTTTGCAAACTCATGGGCAAATATAATGCCATCCCCTTCAACAACAATATCTACATCATAATTTTCCCGCTTTAAAAGGATATCCCGCACCAGCCCCCCGACAAGATATGCCCTGTACCCAAGCCTGTCTGCACAGTCACCGAATTTTCTGATGATGCTCAGTATCTGTTCAGGCACCTGTTCCTTCAGCATGTGGGCAAGGTTCCTGTTCTTTGCAAAATGGAGTTTATGCGAGGTATCATAAGAAAAGTCTTTTATAACTGGGCCGCCAACAAGTATATTCATGAGATCCGTGCGGGTGATAACACCCACAAGGGTATCCTCCCTTAATACCGGTAGCACACGCAGGTTATTCTTAATGATCAGCTCCTGAACCTCGCTCAAAGAGGTGTCAGGCGTTACTGCATGGAAATCAATATTCATATACTCCTTTACAGGTATATGGCCAAGATTGAAGTACACAGCCTTTTCCATGATCTGCCTGGTGATATATCCCTCAACCTTTCCTTCCCTGTTTACCACGATCAGTACATTTATGTTGTATCTGGTCAGGAGCGCTGAGGCATCCCTGACGCTTTTTTCAGGCAGGATATGGATTACAGGCGATGTCATCATATCCTTTGCCGTCTTCCCGTGGTTTATCAGGTTTTTGAGCAGGGTAAGCAGTGTCGTTTCCACCTGAATTATGGTCTTTTTGCTTATTGTGGCTGATGCTGCCTGGGGATGCCCGCCTCCACCGAATTCAAGGGCGATCTCTGCTACATTTACCGCCTCGTTTCTGCTCCTTGCCACAAGATAGATCTTATCTTCCATCTGGGCCAATGCAAAGAGCACCTGGATATTTTCCATATCCATGAACTTATGGACAAGCATGGCAAAATCGCCGATATATTCCTCCCTTACTACCTTTGCGGTAACCAGCTCTACGCCATTGATCACGGTTTTTACAGCAGATTGTGTAAGATCATTAAGCACCCATATCTGCTCGGCAGTGAGCTCTCTTGTAAGGAGACCGGAAAGGATATTCCTGTCAGCGCCCTGCTCTGTGAGCCATGCGGCAATAATATGGTCATCAGGGGTGGTGGATGAAAAGGTGAATGAACCTGTATCCTCATGAATGCCAAGAAGCATGACAGTGGCCTCGTCAGGTGTAAGGCTCAGATTGCGCTCCTTTATCATTTCAGCAAGGATGGTTGTGGTTGAACCTACCGGTTTTAAAAATTCCTTATCGCCCTTAACATCATTGTTTGAAGATGGATGATGGTCATAAATATGCACATCAAGCCCCTCTTTATCTATTATCTCGGAAAACCTGCCGATACGGTCTCTCTGCCTGGTATCAACAAGTATAATACGTTCTATGGCATTAAAATCTACCTGCTTTGTTCTTGTAAAGCTGAAGAGGTATGATAGAGAATGGATAAAAAAATTCCTCAGATTTTTTTCCTGTGAACCAGGGAAAACAATTGTAGCATCAGGATAGAGCTTCTTTGCTGCCATCATTGAAGAAAGTGCATCAAAATCGGCATTTATATGGGTTGTTATGATCTCTTTAAAGGCTGTTTCAGCCATCATCCCTCTGAAAAGATTAGAACTATGAGTTTCATTGATTCAGCACCAGTTTTGCACAAAGCCAGATGACAAAAAATATCAAAAACCTAAATGGTTAAGAAAGTAAAAAATTCAGAGATAAAAAAAGCCGGGCATATATACCGCACCGGCTGAAATATTAATAAAAATTGAAGGGGTCAGCCCCTATTTACCCTTTAATTTTTCCTCATCTTCCTGTTTGGTTTTACACTCTATACACAAAGTGGTCACAGGCCTTGCCCTGAGCCTTTCATAGGAGATATATTCCTCACAGGATTCACAAATGCCGTATGTCCCGTTTTCTATCCGCTCCAGCGCCTCTTTTATCTTTCCGATAAGCTTTCTTTCCCTGTCACGTATCCTTAAGGTAAAATTCCGGTCTGATTCAAGGCTTGCCCTATCTGTAGGGTCAGGGATGTTTTCATTAACATCACTCATTCCTGACACAGTCTTGTTGACCTCACCCAGAAGCTCATCCAGACGCTCTGTGAGGTGTTTTTTAAAATAGTCCAATTGTTCTGTAGTTAGCATTGCAAACCGTTTTACTCCGTTACCGGTACTTTATAATCAGCAAGGTTACTGGTATTTACCCAAAAAAGCAATCCATTTTTGAGATCAGCGCCACCGTCTTAACCCAGTGACCAGCGCTCTCTTATTTTAGCCGAACAGCTTTTTTTTCTTTTTTTTCCTGTCTATCCCTTCTGTCTTTGCAAACTCTTCAAGAAGCTCTTGCTGTTTACTGTTTAATTTTTTAGGGATAAGCACGTTAAGCTTTACCAGGAGCTGCCCCCTTTTCCTGCTGTTGATGCTAGGCATCCCCATCTCCGGGATCGATATGATGTCTCCGGGCTGGGCGCCCTTTGGTACCTCCATTTCATATCCATCAGTAGCGCCAATAACAGGGATCTTGATAGTGTCGCCAAGGGCTGCCTGGACAAAGGATATTGGAATCTCACAATAAAGATGATCGCCTTCTCGTTTAAAAAGGTTATGATCCCTGACATGTATTACCACAAAAAGGTCGCCAGGAGGGCCTCCGAGCTCTCCTGCCTCTCCTTCGCCCCTGAGTCTGAGCTGCGAGCCTGTATCAACACCCGGCGGTATCTTGAGATTTATACTACGTTCGATCTGAACCTTGCCCCTTCCGCTGCAAATTTTACAGGGGTCTTTTATTATGCGGCCTGAACCGTTGCATGAAGGGCATGTGGTCTTTATCTGGAAGAAACCTTGAGAGCGCACTACCTGTCCGTTTCCGCGGCATGTGCTGCAAACCTGGGGTTCGCTTCCCGGGGTTATACCTGAACCGTCACAGGTTTCGCATCTCCCCCATTTTTTAAATTCTATCACCTCTTCCTTGCCGCTATAGGCCTCTTCAAGTGTGATCTCCATGTTATACCTGAGGCTATTCCCCTGAACAGGCCTGTTGCGCCTTCTGCCCCCTGAGCCGAAGCTGAAAAAATCCTCAAAGATATCACCAAAGCTTGAGAAGATATCATCAAAACCTGAAAATCCCCTGAAGCCTGTGCCCTGAAGCCCTTCGTGCCCGTACTGATCGTATATCTGCCTTTTCTCGCTATCCCTTAAGACCTCATAGGCCTCAGAGGCCTCCTTGAATTTTTCTTCGGCCTCCTTGTTTCCGGGATTTCTGTCAGGGTGATACTGCATTGCAAGCTTTCTATAAGCCCTTTTAATGTCGTCATCCCCTGCATCCCTGGATATGTTAAGGGTCTCATAGTAGTCTCTTTTTTCCATTTTAATTCTGCCCTGGCACTCTATAATAAATTTTCTTCAGGAAATGTGGTTTCCGAAAGTTCGGGCAGAAGATCCTTCTTGCTCTCGTTTAAAAGCCGCGCCTCTTCTTCGGTCTGAATGGTGATATTACCTTCAGCTATCTCCCTCAGCGAAAGCACTATATCCCTGTTTTTTGATGAAATAGTAGGCTCTGCGCCCTTCCTTAGTTGTCTTACCCTTCTTGCTACCATGTGAATCAGGGTAAAACGGTTATTTACATGATCCAGGCAATCCTCTATTGTTATTCGTGCCATGCAATACTCCTCTTTATATGACTTAGTTACCCAAATTTAAAAACTTTACTTTTTAACACTTATGATATTAAATGTAAAGGTGATTTAAATCCATGTTTTAAAGGGCTTATATCTTTTCTGCCCTGTAAGAATCAAATCAGATTTACTTATTTTACAATGACTTGATAGTATTAAGCGCCGTCCATGACAATCCTTTACAGATTTCTATTGACGGCATATTCTAAAATATTCCACCGGGGTGATAACATATGATTGCAAGGGTATTGAGCAGCGCAGTAATTGGTATTGATGCCTATATTGTTGAGGTAGAGGTAGATATCTCACAGGGATTGCCTGCATTTTCAACAGTCGGCCTGCCTGAAGGGGCGGTAAAGGAGAGTAAGGAGAGGGTAAGGAGCTCAATAAAAAACTCTGGCTATCATTTCCCGGCAGACAGGATCACTGTAAATCTGGCGCCTGCGGATACAAAAAAGGAGGGAACCGCCTTTGACCTCCCTATGGCGATCGGCATACTTACCGCTACTGGTGTAATCCCTGAAAACCATAATAAAAGGTTTCTTATAATGGGTGAATTATCCCTTGACGGGCTTATACGCCCTGTAAAGGGGATATTGCCGGTGGCAGTGACCGCAAAGGAGTCAGGCCTTGACGGTATATTTCTCCCGGTCGAAAATGCTATGGAGGCGGCTGTTGTAAAAGGGCTTAATGTCTATCCGGTAAACACCCTTTCACAGCTTGTAGAGGTATTGTCAGGTGTAAAGAATGCAGACCCATTTATATCGGATTTCAATGGCCTGTTTGAAAACAGGGAGATGGAGATAGATTTCAGCGATGTCAAAGGGCAGGACAATGTGAAACGGGCAATGGAGATAGCGGCAGCAGGAAACCATAATATTATAATGATAGGCCCTCCAGGCGCTGGCAAGACCATGCTCGCAAAACGGATATATACCATTCTCCCTGACCTCTCATTTGAAGAGGCTCTTGAGACATCAAAGGTATACAGTGTAATGGGTCTTATGCCGGAGGGTAAAGGGCTGATCACAACCAGGCCATTCAGGGCGCCTCACCATACAGTCTCTGATGCAGGTCTCATAGGCGGGGGCCAGAACCCAAAACCCGGGGAGGTGAGCCTTGCCCATAATGGCGTGCTCTTTCTGGATGAGATACCGGAGTTCAAAAAGAATGTCCTTGAGGTGCTGAGGCAGCCGATGGAAGAGGGATATGTGACCATAACAAGGGCAAACTCCACTGTAACATATCCTGCCAATTTTATGCTTGTGGCGGCCATGAACCCCTGCCCGTGCGGCTACTTCGGCAGCAAAAAAAGGGAGTGCCACTGTTCATACACCCAGATACAGAGGTATAGGACCAAGGTGTCAGGGCCGCTTATGGACCGTATTGATATCCATATGGATGTGCCGGCAGTGGAATACAAAGACCTCTCTAACAGGGCAGAGGGCAAGAGCTCTAAAGAGATTCTTCAGAACCTTAAAAAGGCCAGGGATATACAGAAGGAACGCTTCAAGGGTTTAAAGATCCACAATAATGCGAACATGACAGGAAGGCATATTAAAAAATTCTGTGAGATAGATAATGATTCTGACCGGCTGCTCGAAACAGCAATGGAAAAGTTAGGCCTGAGCGCAAGGGCACATTCAAGGATACTCAAAATAGCAAGAACCATTGCAGATGTGGATGGGAGCGAAAAAATCAGCGCAGATCATGTTGCGGAGGCCATACAGTACAGGAGCCTGGACAGAAAGGTATTGAAATAAAATTGCTATATTTCAAGCCCAGTCTTCAACCATTAAATCATCAACGCGACTGAATTCTTTTACGTTATGTGTAACAATAGTAAGCCCGTTTGCCAGGGCTATTGCAACGATTTGGGTATCCCTTTCACTGATTGCCTTTCCAGATTTTTCAAGCTGATTTCTTACAAGAGCATATTTTAAAGCTGCTGCCTCATCAAATGGATACAGATATAAGAATGATGATATCCGGTTTATTTTTGATAACCTTTCTTTTTTCTTAACAGGAGACTTTTGGATTCCATACAGGATTTCAGCAAGTGTGATTGTTGAAAAGGATAATTCCAAAGGCGATTGAGCCCGGATTTGTTGAATAACTTTACTATCTCCACGCATCCAGAAGCTGATTATGTTTGTATCGAGTAAATACATTTTTCTTTCTCTGACTAATCAAGACTAAATTTCTTTGACGGCAATGGTGCAGGGATCTCAAATTCAGGATCAGCAGTAAAAATATCCCAGAAACCTTCAGGCCATTCGCTTTTTTCCAACGGTTCAAGTATTACCTTGTCTCCCTCTCTGGTGATTTTTACTTCATTCCCCTTAAACCGAAAGGCCTTTGGCAATCTTACAGCCTGAGATTGACCGTTCTTAAATATTTTAGCAATTGATATCATAATATATCTACCTCGATAAAATATATACCAGTATATACTTTATTAGAATAATGTCAATTATTGCTTTTTCCCTTCTTGACACAATACACCCTATTCCATATCATCCGGCTTTCATTCCTTAAAAAACATGTCATCAAAGAGAAATAACTAGGAGGATTAAAATGTTGATGCACAGATTTCAGTATACAAAACTCACCAGGGATCAGATTGATGAAGAGCTGGGTGCGCTTTTCGGTGGACCGGAATGTGTTTCTGAACGTTCTGATGTTCTTGCAGGCAAATCCATAAAAATTGTTACTGATAACGGCCCTGTGCTTGAATACTCATTTAGAGATATCAGCAGGTTATCCCTTATTGAAGATGGTAAAAAGGCCGTTGATTGCGGTTATGGGGCACTGACCCTTAAGCAAGCAGTACTGTTTTCCCATATGATCCCTGGCAGCATGAAGGGTTACAATATTACTATTGACCTTAAATCAGGCCTTGCAACAGTTATCGAGGTATGGTTCTGCGGATATGAAGACAACAGGGAGGTTCAAAGGGAGATATACTATGGTTATGTTGCCACCAAAAAATCTGCACCCCACGAACGTCACCATATTACCAACAGGATTTCAGGCAAGGGCTTTCACTGGAAAAATGATAGAGGTATAGAGACCCTTGAATTTTTCCCCTCTGTTACCTACTCATCATTTGTTGAGTTGACCCGTAATGATGATGAGCTTGTCTACTGTGCCCCTTCAGACTTTATTCAGATAGATGAAAATATCTTTTTATATGACAGGGTAGAATGCGAATTTTCAGGCATAATGACCATGTATATCCTTGACCTGTTCACACTCACCCAGGCAGGTGTAAGGTTAGGCTTTAATGAAAATGATGAGCTTGAATATTACATGTTCAGGGGTGAAGGAGATATAACGGGCCAGATAGCACAGTTCCATGGTTTTGATGATCATGGTAAAGAGATAATCTATGAAATGAAGACACCTCCTATGCCAAAAGGCAAAGAACCTCCGCCGCCTCCACCAGTAGTAAAAAAGAAAGGATTCAGGCCTGTGTACCGGCCCCTTAAGAACCACCCTCCTTTAACCGAAAAACGGGTAACAGAAATTGTAAAAAAAAGCCCGCCTCCGTTTAACGATGCAGGCGTAATGGATTCAGGCACATTAGGTAACAAGATGCCCTTAAGTGACTATCTCGTAGGTAAAGAGTTGACCCTCCGCTACGACAATAATGGCCCGGTATGGAATTACAAATTTATCGAGATAAAAAAACTGAGATACCGTCGTGAAGGAGAGGTAAAATGGCATGAAGAGCTGTATGAGGCGTTTGAGCCTGCTGAAAACATGATCGTTTTCGTGAACCCCCACAGTGATACCACCCCCCATGAAAG
The DNA here is from genome assembly GCA_964643755.1 of uncultured Desulfatiglans sp. Taxonomy (GTDB): domain Bacteria; phylum Desulfobacterota; class DSM-4660; order Desulfatiglandales; family HGW-15; genus JAAZBV01. The sequence continues at coordinate 9,357 of CAZXUA010000011.1, forward strand.
TGTTTACATTGTATTAGACCTTGCTAATGGTCTTACTACATGCGTTTATTCCATGCTTGGTTCACCTTACATGGCAAACGAGGTATCACAGGAGGTTTTGTTCGGTATTATTGAGATGGAAGGTATCAAAGCACCAGGTATGTTAAGACACCACTTTACAGATGAAATGGTAGGCACTTCACTCACATGGTCATACAGTGATTTTATGACATCCATCCATGTATACAGCACACCCTTCTCATACTCATGGACCATCTTCTACAAAAATGATGTGCCCGGCATGATGTGGAGCTCCCCATGTAAATATATAAAACTGAGAGAAGACACATACCTTTTCACATGGATAGAAGAGGCATGCAATGGCAGCCAGGGGACAATAGTTTTTAACAAGAGAACCATGCATGACTGCGGCTGCTTCTATGGCGTGAATGAGATAGGTAAAACACCTCCCAGCGGATTAACATTAGGCACCTTCGGGGCACTGGCACGTAATGCAGGGTATTATGATGTGAAGAAGTATCTGGGGCCGAAGGTGAAGTAACAAGGTAGGTTGGGTTATAAACCCAACATCCTTTATAGTTGGGTTGCTCCGCTTAACCCAACCTACATTTTGAATCGATATATGGATTGAAATGGAATATCTGATGGGGATATGGATTTTTCAAACCGATGGCGGTTAATAAAAAGTTTTTTTACAAAGGAATGTCTTCCTGAATACAGGAATATTGCCAATGATTCACGAACTAAGAAAAAGGAACAGGCTGTTTGGCAGCGGAGATTCTGGGAACACTTAATTCGGGATGACAATGATTATGAAAAGCATGTTGAATACATCCATTACAATCCTGTTAAACATGGTCATGTAAAATCACCCAAAGATTGGGTATATTCGAGTTTTCATAAATATGTGAGACAAGGCAAGTATGACTTTAACTGGGGTGCAGGTGAACCGTTAAAATTTGATGAGACAATTGGTTATGAATAGATTTTAGTTGGGTTGCTTCGCTTAACCCAACATTCTTAAATAAGGATATCGCTGGGTTGCTTCGCTTAACCCAGCCTACCAAGCTTTGGGAACAAGCGGTAAAACGGTTCCCCCTAGAACCCTGGAACCCTCGCTCCCTTGAACCCTTCCAAATTACTCAAACACCTTTTTGGGCTTCAAAAATTATATTGTAGATATAGAGACAAGGCAAGCCACAATACCGGCAGGTAAACATGCCTTGTCTCTACATAAAAGCAATTCATTTTAATCTATCATCTTCCGGTGTAGTCGGTTTTTAACAGCCTCTCTTTTTTACCTCTTTCTATCGCAAGTGAAATCAGTCGATCAATCAGTTCACTATAGGTGATACCGCTTTCCCTAAAAAGCATTGGATACATGCTGACGGAGGTGAAACCGGGGATAGTATTGACCTCATTTACTATTACTGAGCCGTCATCCTTCAGAAAAAAATCCACCCTGGAAAGCCCCTCACAACACAGAGATGCAAATGACCTGAGTGCCAGTGCCCTGATCTCTTCTTTTTTTTCTTCCGGTAATATGGCAGGAATGCTCAACTTCGCGCCATTTTCGTCTATATACTTTGCATTATATGAATAAAAATCATGGGTGGTACATATTTCACCCGGAACAGAGGCTATAGGGTTCTCATTTCCAAGGACAGCGCACTCTATCTCCCTGCCTTTAATGAATTCCTCTATGACAACCTTTCTGTCAAATCTAAATGCATCATCAATGGCAGCATCAAATTCCGCCCTGTTATTTACCTTGTGTACCCCTACAGATGACCCCATATTGGCCGGCTTTATAAAAAGCGGCAACCCCAATTCATCTGCTATGCTGTCAAAGGAGAATTTTTCTTTTTCATGGGAAAGTAATACCCTGTATCTTCCTATTGGTATGCCACTCTCTCTGAAGAGCCTCTTCATAACATCCTTATCCATACCGACCGAAGAGCCCAGAACACCTGAGCCGACAAAAGGAATACATGCAAGCTTCAGCATACCCTGCACAGTGCCATCCTCACCCATTGGGCCATGGAGAATTGGAAATATGGCATCAGGCACTATCCTCTTTTTTGTATCAGAAACATAGACTATGTTTTCACCGGCCCTGCCTGGCATGAATGCCAGCAGATCATTTTCTGAGGTAACATATTTTTTATTTCCGCTGTGTAGAATATTTTTTGCGGACTCACCACCATACCATCTGCCATCCTTGGTAATTCCGATCAGATATATCTCATATGTTTTCTTATCCATTGCTTCAATAATATTATTTGCAGACAAAATGGATATCTCATGCTCGGCAGACTCACCGCCAAAGACAACTGCAACCTTTAATTTTTTATCCATGTTCAACCCTCATTTCCTTTTATTTGATATTCATCAGTCTGATGGCGTTTGCAGGGCACACCTCCTGACAGCAATAACACCTTATACATTTTGAATAATCTATGCTAGCAGTTTCATCAACAATATTTATTGCCTTTTTGGGACATATTTTCCTGCACTCACCGCACCCTATACATTTTTCAGTTATTACAGGGCTCTTTGACTCACGTCTTTCACCTGTCACAAGATGTGAAGAGGTGCCAGGCATCCTGAATCCATCTATCCTGTTTTCATGTGGTGTGAGTATCGGGTATTCTATGCTTTGAGGCCACATGCCCCTTATCTTTGCCCTCTTTAATAGAGGGATTACAGCAGGTTCTATACCAATCAGATTGCAGACAGCAATATCCATGGCAATTCCATCTTCAGATGCAAGAGCAAGCCCTATTTCTATCGGATCGCCGTTACCAGCAGGCCCCTCCCCATGTAACCCCAGCACTGCATCCATGATGAATAGGTTGGGATTAATAAATGAATAAATATCAAGAAGCATGTCAGCAAATGCCATTTTACCGGGGAAAAGGGCATGGTACTTTGCCTTTATAAGCCCCGGTATTGCCCCGTACATATTTTTACATGCAAGTGTAAGGTATTGAAGTGAATGTGTCTTAAGTTTTGGAACCCCGATTATTTTATCCGCCCTTAAAATGTAATTGCAAATCGGTATCTTTTTTATCCTGATGCCATCCGGGATAATCACCTTTTCTGATCCTGTATCAAAATTAAGCGGGATACCCTCCTCTTTTGCCATAGCCATGATGCCGCTCTTTTCATATGCCTTAATTAAAATCTTTTCTGAAAATGTCCCGGCAGGGGAGTCTCCTATATAAGGCACCCCGCCAGCCTTTTTTACCTCCCTTGCGACTGCCCTTACAAATTCAGGATGTGTGGTGACAGCTTCATCTGGCGCTCTTGCAGAAAGGAGATTAATCTTTAATAACACTTTATCTCCCTTTCGGATATACCTCTCCATGCCACCAAGAGGCATAAGCAATGCATTGATCTGAGGATTGTAATAATCGGTTTTTTTAATCATTACCTGTACGGCTTCTGTATCGGGCATGAGAGACTCATCTGGTCATTACTGATTTTTCAAATAAAAAAACATCGTATTATTTATGAACTATTATTATTCAATTAATAACTTGCATTTTTAATTTCAAGTTATAAAATAACAGGCATACATATCATTTTTTACATTGCTAACATTTTTTTATTTAAAAGAAAAATCGTTTTATTGATCTATTAAATGTTGAAGCAGGATTTTTTAAAAGTATTTTATTTACCTAACTAAAAGGAGGAAAATCATATGGTAAAAAAATTAAGAGGCAGCGCATTAGTTCTGTTAATAGCATCCATCTTTATTATCTCAGGATGTACATGTAAAAATTCATGGATGAAGGGGGCACTTATTGGCACCTATACACTGGGGGCAGCAGGGGCCATTTCGGATCATGGTGATCGAGGAGAAAATGAGAATAAGGGTCTGCTTACAGGTATGGCAGCAGGAGCAGTTATAGGCGGTCTTATTGGGGCGCTAACTGAAAACTGTGACCAGCCGCCAGTAAAGGTTGCAGAGGCCGTTGATGTTGACAGCGATGGGGATGGTGTTGTTGACAGGCTTGATCAGTGCCCTGGCACACCCAAAGGAACGCCTGTTGATTATAAAGGCTGCCCCATGAAGGACTCTGATGGTGATGGCGTTTATGATGACAAGGACAAATGCCCCGGGACCCCGGCAGGAATAAAGGTCGATTCAGACGGCTGCCCGGTTGACTCTGATGGTGATGGCGTTTATGATGACAAGGACAAATGCCCCGGAACACCGGCAGGTGTAAAGGTAGATGCAAACGGCTGCCCGGTAGTTGTGGATGAAGATAAAGACTCCGTGCCTGACGATGTAGATGATTGTCCGAAGACACCTGAGGGGGCAACAGTTAATAAGGCCGGTTGCTGGGTATTGAACAGTGTTCTTTTTGATATTAACCAGGCAACAATCAAACCTGCATTTTATCCTGAACTCGACAAGGTTGTTAACATACTCAAGAGCCAGGCGGGCCTTGGTATTGAGCTTGAGGGCCATACATGCAACCTCGGGTCTGATGCCCATAACATGAAGCTATCTGAAAGAAGGGCAAAGGCGGTTATGGATTATCTAATAAGCAAAGGCATAGATAAATCCAGACTCTCTGCAAAGGGATATGGCGAGACAAAACCGACTGAATCAAATGATACAGAGGAAGGCAGACAGGCCAACCGCAGGGTACAGATATCACCTGTATGGTAATGAGCCGTAACTGTTAATAATCAGTAAAAAAGCGGGGTTGATCAGATGCTGGTCAACCCTGTTTCTTTATAAAGGGCTCTATAATTGGCCCTCTTTCTCAACATCGCTGATTGCTGAATTGAGGCGCTCATTTTCAAGCTTCAGTTCATTCACCAGTTCACATATCTTTGTAATCATTTCATTAAAACTAGCGGCCTCTTTCTTTAATAGATCCTCTTTACGCAAATTAACCCTGCCTAAAAAGTCACCGTCAGATATCTTCTTAAAGGTGTTACAGAAATTAACAAGGGGCCCGCACACCCTGTGTGTCATCTTGAGCTGCACTGTTATAGATATCAGGAATATCAGAAAAAGCAGTAGATAGAGGAGGATCAGTTTGACAGAGAAAGTAATTGTCAGGTCACCTAAAAGATATTTAAGCCCATCCTCAGCGCCCAGTTCCCTTTCAGAGATATGGGTATAGATGATCGTCATGGTAACAAAAACCACAAGCAACATAAAGAGCAGATTTACAAGAATGACCCTGTACTGGACACTGTTATTTATAAGAATATTCCTTATCCTGCGTTTGTTCCTCTCTGATGACATTGCATACCCCCTCTTCAAGGTTATCGTAACTGGCCAATTACAGAATAATGATATATAGCCCCTTATCCTTGAGGATAAACCACTTCACCTGTAATGGCCAAGTCATATCCATCAAGTTCATTAGCAATGGTTTTAAATGCGCTTCCCCTTAAAAGACCAAGGAACATCTGGATGCCCTGGTCAAAAAATCTCTCCTTCTTTATAACAAGGTCAAATCTTTCCATACGCAGGGGTATAAAGTCAAGGTCAAGCAGGGTTGCAACCGCCTTTATGGCAGGGCCTGCATCGGCACGGCCTGACAGTATTTCAAGGCCTACATCAATATGCCTCTCCACCTCTTTATCATAACCTGATATATCCTTTCCATCTATGCCCGCCTTTTTTAATTCACCGTCTAATAGCAGGCGGGTTCCTGTGCCCTTCCCTCTGTTTACGATCCTTAGCCCCTTATCCCTAATATCCTTAATGCATGCAATACCTTTTGGGTTACCCTTGGGCACGATAATGCCCTGTTCCCTTTTGCAGAAGTTTACAATGGCGGGCACCTGACCCAGTTCATCTAAAGCGAAATCAAAATTGTACTCCATCTCATTATCCTGGAGTAGATGGCTTGAGGCAATATGACATAGACCCTGTTTCAAAGACCTCAACCCTGCCGAACTCCCCATGTTTCCAAAAACAGCAGCATGTTCGGGAAACTGCCTGTTAAAAAGTGAAAGTGTCTTTTCAAGCAAAAGATCATTACTGCCGCAGATTATAAGAAGCCCGTGATATGGGGGCAAAGGATTTATTGCCTTTGGATAATTGATGGTGCTCACCTCAAGCCACTGTTCAACAAGGTGCTTTGGGAAAAGCCACTTGCCTGTAACCTTTGTAGCAGGAAGCCCCTTTTCTGTAATAAGGGAATAGACCATCTTTTCGTTTATATCGAGAAACTCTGCCACCTGCCGTGTATTAAGCATGATTTTTATTTCCACCTTACAGCCCCCTTTATATAAATTCTATGCTCTCTTTCGGTAATTCAAGATAGACCCTCTCTCCAACCATGAGAGATGGTATGGTCTCATTTTTTTTATCCATTATAAGACTCAGGGGAACACCTGCATCAACAAGCGCCCTTATTTTCTCCCCTTCGCTGGTCAACTGCATAAGCCTCCCTGTGAGTATCTGCCTGTCAGCAGGATAAGACTCCACCTTTTTCACTATCTTGATCTTAAAGGGATTAATGGATACCCTGCAATGGCCTTCCTCTCTGTCAATATCAATCGGTAAATTAATATTGTCATGGATAGTAATAGAATTACCCATTTCTCCGCTTTTTATTACCCCTCTATAAATATTCTCATGGATGGAATCGGAAATCCTGCCATTATTGATATAGATTATATCATCCGCAAGCCTTGCTACCTGAAGCATGTCATGGGATGTGAATATGATCGATATCCCCTTTTCCCTGTTGATCCGCCTTATGATATTTTCAATGCCCTGGCGATTTTCTATATCAACACCTGCTGTGGGCTCATCAAGCAGGATTACCTCTGGTGAACATGCAAGCGCCCTTGCTATGGCAACCCTCTGGGTCTCGCCGCCCGAGAGTTTGTGGGCAGGAGCCTCTGCAAACCCGCTCATACCCACCATAGCAAGAAATTCATCTGCGACCCTCTTTCTCCTGTGTCTCTCAACACCCCTTACCCTGAGGGGAAACTCCACGTTTCTAATGACAGACATGGAAAACATCACGGGGTACTGTTGTAAGAGCACAACCTCCCTGCGGTAATCAAGTGATGAATCCCTGTTATTCACCTTAACATCTTTATAATAGAATTCCCCATCATCGGGTTTAAGCAAAAAGGCCAGTATCTCAAGAAGTGTTGTTTTGCCGGCGCCGTTAGGGCCGATAAGGCCGTATATCCTCCCCTTTTCGATTTTAAGCCTCTCAAGGTCAACCACCCTTCTCCCATCATAACTCTTAACAAGGTTTTCAAGGGAATAAAGCATCTCTCATGCCCTCCCCTTCCCCTGAAAATAATTCAGCACAACATTTACTGAAAAGCTTATTAAAAGGAGCACAACCCCGAGCGCAACACTCAATACAAACTCACCCTTGTCATACTCCAAGGCCATTGCGGTTGTCATGGTGCGTGTAAAGCCCTTTGCATTACCACCTAACATCATGCTTATACCCACCTCGGCAATCACCCTGCCAAAGGCGATTATAACAGCGGCCAGCAGGGCAAATTTGGACTCACGCATAACAGCTATTACCGTCTGAAACATATTGGCCCCAAGTGTAAAGGCGGTTTTCCTGTAGCGCTCCTCAATCCTGCTGACAGCAGAGATCGTATAGGTGGTAAGGATAGGAAATATCAAAATTATCTGGCCTATTATTATGGCCTTCTGGGTATAGAGGAGGTCAAGGGGACCAAGAAGCCCCTTTCTGGAAATAAATGTGTAGACCAGAAGGGCAATCACCACAGTAGGTAAAGCAAGCAGTGTATTGAGGCATGTGATTACGAGCCTTTTTAAGTAAAAATCCCTCATGGCAATATGCATACCCGCAGGTATCCCCAACAGAGCTGCTATAATGGTGGAGAATATGCTGACATTCAGAGAAACAGCGATAATCTCCAATAGTTCTCTGTCCAGGGAAATGATCAGGAGAACTGCTGATTTGAAACTGTCAAAAAAAAATTGCATACGGTTATAAAATTTCCTTAGAGTAGTATTGCTATAGATAATATTTATCGCAATAAAACATTATTGTAATTATTAGTCAATTATTGTCTTTTATTGAACTGGTGAATGGTTAATCAGCCTGTTATTTATTTTAAAAATAATTAAAAAGGCAAAGGCGGTGAGAAGAACATTAAATTAGTACGCTGGGTTTTTTAACATGACGCTATATACCTTAAACGCTCTATTTTAATGGTTCCAAAGATTTTTGCC
>CAZXUA010000011.1:17584-42957 GCA_964643755.1 uncultured Desulfatiglans sp.
ATTTTTGCCCCTTCTCCTACAGGCTTTCTTTCAAAGAGGCTTAAAGGTAATTCAGATATAAGGCTGCTTTTCCCGACTGAAATTCTCAATTTAACCATAGAATTGTTCTGTTTAATATCTTCCACAATCCCGGTAAAACTGTTCAAGAGAGGCTGCGCCGGAGGTTCGGTATAGACATGCACAGCATCCGGTGGAATTGCTATCTTATGAATAGCCTTGCCGTCATAAGGCATGACTATCTTCAGCTCTTCGAGTAGTATTTCCACCAGCCCCGAAGTGAGAGAACGGGTTTGCCTGCACTCAAGTATATTGGGCATACCCAGAAAATCAGCAACAACACTGTTTACCGGGTTGAAAAAAATTTCATCAGGGGAGGCCACCTGTTCAATTGTTCCGTTTGAGATTAGGGCTATACGATCTGCTATCTCTTCTGCCTCCCTGAGATCATGGGTTACATGCAGAGTGGTTATTCCCAACTTTTTCAAAAGGGAACGCAACTCTCCACGCAGATACTTAGCTGTCTGTGCATCCAGGTTTGATGTCGGTTCATCAAGCAGCAGTATCTTTGGCGAGGGCGCAAGCGAGCGGGCCAGGGCAACCCTTTTTTTTTCACCTCCGGAAAGGATATTGGGGTAGTGACCAGCGAGATGATCAATGCGCATCATTTTCATCAAAGAAGATACACGCTCTCTGATCGTGTTTTTCGCATACCCCTGCGCCCTCAGGCCGAATGCAATATTTGCCTCTACCGAATAGTTTGGGAAAAGGGCAAGCTCCTGAAACAGATAGCCAACACCCCGTTTAAAAGGCGGAAGGTGATTCACGTCATGATTGTCAAACATTACGGTTCCGCTATGATCAGTAACACCTGCGACCACATTCAAAAGAGTGGTCTTCCCGGCCCCTGTTTCACCCACAATAACAAAATACTCGCTATCCCTTATGGTAAGGTTGATTTCACGGCAGATATGGTTGCTGACATTAACCAGTTTTATTTCAGGCATATCGGCTCCATTTACCCAGCCATTTTTTCTCCCATATATTCAGCATCTTTTCAAAAATCAGGCAAAACAGGGAAAGCACAAGAAGGCAGGAAAGGATAATATCCACCCTTACCAGGCTTTCTGCCTTCATGATCAGGGAGCCTATGCCTGTTGGTATAGCAACCATTTCAGCGGCAAGCACTGTGCGCCATGCCATGCCTGATGAAAGCCTGAGACCTGAAAAAATCTGGGGCGCAGCATTGGGCAGGATAACCCTGAAAAGGATACGCATTTCAGATGCACCAAGTATATGCGCAGCCTTTATCATTGCAGGATCAACATTCCTTATCCCTGTTGCAGTGTTATAGCAAACAGGAAAAAAACTGCTTATGGTGATAACAGCTATGGGGAGCATCTCGTTAATGCCTATCCATAACATCATGAGTGGTATCCAGCCAAGCGCTGGTATGGGGTAAAGGATGCTTATTACGGGCGAGAGAGAACGGCCTATCAAACGCCTCCAGCCCATGATAATACCAACAAAAACCCCTCCAGAAACACCGATAAACAGGCCTGAGAGCACCCTTATAAGGGTATCGGTTATATTTCTGGTCATTATCCCGCCATTAAATAACCTTATAAGTTCAAGTAATACAGTGCTAAATGGGGGAAATATCTCAACCGCTGAAAACCGGCCAAAACGTGCTGCTAATTCCCATAATGCAAAAAAGAGTATTACCGGGGCAACCCTCCATATTATGCCCCTCAGACCTGTGGTTATATAATGCACCGTTATTATCCTCTCTTTAAAAATCGCAAATCCAGTATATCTTTTGCAGAAAATTGTCTACGTATATTACCCAGGCTAGAGACATAATCAATTGTTTTCTGAACCTCATTAACATCTATTGTATTGACATAATCAAGATTTTTCATGGAGCGTGCAACATAATCCCATGAAACCTTTAATTCACCTTCATTCTCAATTGTATCGGCAAGAGGGGTTTTGCTGCTTTCAAAGGAGAGATAATGCGCTGCCAGCTTTGCGCTTTCATCATAATTATTCTTCATCCAGCCGGTTGCATTTATTGTTGATTTTACGAGGGCCTCTGCAATTTCCGGATTCTCTTTGATAAGTGAATCCCTTGCGATAAGCACGCTTCCGATCATGTTCGGCCACAGATCACGCGCTGTAAGCATAATATTAAATTTGTATTGTTCTGTCATGGTCAGCCAGTGTTCAGGCAGAAAAACCGCATCAAGCTGATCAGCCTTTACTGCAAAAATAACCTTTGGCGGAGACATGCGTCTCACCCTTGAAAGGATTGCCTTTTCATCCAGATCAAATCTTTCTATGGTTTTATGAATAATGCTATCTACTGCGGTCCCTTCCCCCAGTCCCCCAATCCTGATATTGGGATTATTCAGTTCTTTGACAGAGCGCACCTTTTCGGGGTTTACAGCCAGGCCATAGCCATAAAGATGTGTCCCGCACAGAACCTTTATTGGCACACCTGCGTTTGCATATACGTTCATTGCTGGTATGAGACAGATATATGCGGCATCTATATCATCCCTTGTGAGCCCAGCGGCTAGTGACGCCCCTGTTGCATAGCTTTTATATGTTGTAAAATTAAGACCTTCTGCCTCATACATCTTTTTATCAATAGCCACATATGCGGGAACAGCATGGCTGTTAAACTCAACAGCTATCTTTATGGGTTTATCCTTTCCCTTTGCAAACACATTAAGCGTCAAGTAAGGGGCAGTAACAATGCCTGCTGCCCCTGCTATGGATTTTATTATAAAGTCTCTTCGGCTTATCTGTATTTTAAACATTTATGATTTCTCCTTTTACCATTTTTTTTTATTCATTAAAGATTAACCTTTAAAACTTAAGATCGGTCTGTAAAAAGAACCAGTCAGAGCTCCTTCCTGTGGGAATATTCGCCTCTACAAAATCACCGGGCCAAAAATGGCCGTAGCCTGCTTGTAACTGGAATTTTTTGGTGTGATCATATGTGGCGACTATATCAAACTCATCGCCCAGGTGATCCTCATTTACTAATACCCCATTCACATACTGGCCCCACTTATCGCCTTTGTCTTCTATCTTGAACCGGTGGTATTCGGTCTTGATCTTTAGATTTTTAATGGGTGAAAATATAAAGAAAATCTCCGCATCCTTAAGATTTGACCATTGCATAAGATTCATCCGGCCATAAAAGTTATCAGATGCACCGAATACGCTGTCAAACCTTTCGATATCCTGAGTGGATTTGTCATCGCCTGTTGCATAAGAATAGGCTGCCCCCATCTTTGCCTTTTCTCCAAACATCTTAAAGCCATACCCTGCATCAAGGTGCCAGCCATAGGCATCAACATCCCGCTTTACACCACTTACTGTCACCTGTTCGCCAAGCTGCCTGATTAATGTTCCATTATAAAAAAAACCTGCAACATCATCGTCATACACACGGAACCCGGCATAATAATGTTTCAGGCTTTGGTAGCTTGCGTTTCCATTATCATTATGTTTGTATGCCAGTATCGGTTCTATTCCGCCTTTAGTCCATGCATAGTGGCCATATATGCCAAGGCCTTCATAACCCCATCTATGGGATAAGGAGAATTCATTCGGATCATGAAGCATAGAGCCACCGTAAAAGATATCCACAAAATGGTCGCCTTTCGAAAGAGAAAACTTTGCCGCATCCCATACCCATTTACCAGCATTTCCCCATTCACCGGGGCCAAATACCCTGTTATCACCATATGACATCTTTTGTCTGCCTATGGTAATTACCAGTGGCAATCCATTAATGTTGGAGAGCTGAACATAGGTATGGTAGATTTCAAGGTGATCCTTCTGGGGATTATTCTTCATGCCAAACTCCCTGTTGTACCAGTCGCTGTCATTAAAACCCCACTCAAATGCCCTTGCGTCCTGTATCGATATCTTAAAAAGTAGATAAGGATTATAGTTATATGTCATTCCAAGCCTGATGCGGCTCAACACAAACCCGTCATGGCTTTCCCCTGAAGTAACCGTGTCACCATATGCCTTGGCATTAAAACCGTCCATTTTTTCATAACGCAGCCTCACCTCTCCATCAAAGCTCAATTTGTCTTCTTCCTTGGCCGCCAATGCCTGAGGTGTTAACACTATTAATAAAAACAAAACGCCCAAAAAACATAATTTCATTCTAATTAAATTAAATAATGAAAACCATTTTTGTGCAATATGATCAACGATAGAAAACATTTTAAAACAATCCTCCTTATATAAATGAAGTTCACAGGCTATTCGAAAGTGTTAAATATCAAATGGCCGGGATAGAAAAAAATATGTAAATATTACTCATCAAAAATAATTATACTCGGCTCCCACACTGCCACATCGATCTCCATACCCTGGAAGAGCTTGTGCCTTTCAACAATGTACCTTGGAAATTTAAGCTCAAGATCATGGGGCATGGGGCTGTTTAATAGCTTGAAATTCATGAGGCAATATTCAGGCAGGGTAAAGAGGGTTATGATCCTTCCTGAAAATCGATTTCTTCTTAAAGACTCCTTCACATCTTCATCCTTTTTAATAACCTTTATATCCTGCTGCCTTATGCAGAAGCCTATCTTTTTATTATGAGGCAGCCTGCGTGACACCATAATACTGAAATGTTCTGTGTTAATCCTTGTGCCAAAGCCGGTAGTCTCTGTAACACCTTCAAAGATATTCCTGTAGTTTAAGAACCTGGCCACAGCAGATGTTAAGGGTCTGTCAAATATCTCATTTTTGGGGCCGCTCTGAAGCAATTCTCCATTTATGAGCACAGAGAGCCTTTCACCCATGGTATATGCCTCTTCAAGATTATGGGTGATATGAAATGCGGTTATACCAACATCATTCATCATCTGCTTTAATTCCATCCAGAGATTACGTTTTGCGCCTTCGTCTATAGATGAAAAGGGTTCATCAAGCAGGATCATGTCAGGCTGTATGGCCAGCGCCCTTGCAATGGCAACCTTCTGGCGCTCGCCTCCTGAAAGAAATTTAATCCTTCTCTGTCTGAGATGCTTTATATTGAGCGTACTGCAAAGCCGGTCAACAATGGCATCATCCTTAGCAGTAGAATTTTTACGAACACGGAGGCCGAACCTGATATTACCTTCCACATCCAGATGGGGAAACAGGGAGTAGTTCTGGGGCACATACCCCATATTTCTTTTTTCAGGAAGCTCTCTGCTTATATCACGGCCATTAAAAAAAATAGCCCCGCTGTGAGGTATATGAAAGCCCAGAATGGTTTTCATGAGAGATGATTTACCGCTTCCGGTAGGCCCCAGGAGCACATGGTATTCCGATTTTGCACAGGAGAGGTTGATATCTTTGAGAGAAAATCCCCCGAGGCCCAGATTGAGCGATTCTATTTTGAGGTGCGGATTCGTCATATGCCTTTCCCCTGAAAACTCCTTACAAAAAACAGTATGCTAAAGGATATTACAACAAGGATCGTTATGAATATAAGGGCGCTTGTGATATCCACAGACTCAAAACTTAAGGAGATCGCAACTGGAATCGTCTCGGTCTTTAATGTTGTTGCGCCGGCAAGGGTAACAGTGGCACCGTATTCACCCATTGCCTTTCCCCATGTAAGGAGCATGGCCGATATGATGCCCTTTTTTGTGAGTGGCATCAACACATGAAAAAAAACCCTCAGCTTTCCATAGCCAAGTGTACGGGCGATATTTTCATATTCAACATCTATGCCGTCAAAGGCTGCCTTTAAGAGCCTGATGGAAAGCCCCACAACAACAAAGAACTGGGCCAGCATAATACCCTTTACCTCAAAGACAAAGGGACCGAATAGATTATTGATCTGCTTCCCAACAGGCGTATTGAAAAATATGAGGAGCATGGCCCCCAGGGCGATTGGGGAGAGCACAATGGGAAGATCAAGAAGCGTATCAAAAAAATTCTTGAATAGAAAATTGTATCTTGAAAAGAGGTATGCGACAGGTATTGATATTATTATAGCTGCTATAGATGCTATGGTTGCTGTATACAGCGAAAGCCTCACGGCAAACCATATCTTGTTCATATCGGGTGATTTTACAACCTCACCCTGAGCCAGTTCAGCAAGCATACCGGCAAATAGGGAGAGAAAGGCAAGTATTAATAATGCCCCTGTCCCCCATATTATAGCATCAAAGAGTTTATTCATCAGCCTTTCCCGAACCTTGAATCATAGTCTCTTTGATGGCCTCAAAATACTCTTTGGGGAGTTCATACTCTCCGCCCACAGATGCCCCTGGTGAAAATTTTTGAGCTTCATCAAGAGATGTCAAATATCCATATTTTTTATATATTGCCAGTCCGGTCGGGGAGGTGACAAAGTCTAAGAATTTTTTAGAGAGTTCCATATCCTTTGTGTAAACAGGGATAGATATTGATATATATGAAATTCTCGGGATCTGTTCGGGCTTAAGTAATACAAGTTCCATCCTTGATGGGTCCCAGTAATGAAAAACCCTCCAGCCAAGTATGGCGTCAACCTGGTTTAATGCGGCAAGGTTAGCGGTTTTGGAACAGCTTGCGCCAAAGGTCACCACATTTTTGAGCACCGGCCTTAAAAGGTTGTTTTTCTCGAGGAGTTCTATGCCATAAAGCCCAAGGCAGACACTCTCCGGGTTGCCGATACCCACACGCACGCCAGGCCTTGTCAGGTCTTCAAGGCTTTTTACATTAGCAGGGTTTCCCTTTGGTGTTATTATAGCAGGGACAAGATATGTGATTATCTTCTCGCTTTTTTCTATCAGGAGTTTTTTTCGTTCACCTATAATAATATAGTCTGGTGACCCCGGAAGATAAGCCTCTCCCTGCTTGGAAAGCTCTATCTGAGACAGGAGCGTTCCTGAACCGCCGAATGTCATGTGCACCTTTATACCTTCGCGTGATTCGAATTCACGGCCTATCTCTTCCATAGGGGGTTTGTTGGCAGCGCCAACAAAGACTGAAATTGATTTCGTTTCTGCATATGCGCATGGCAGTGCGAAAAGAATATTAAAAATTAAATACAAGGTAACAATAAAAACTCTGCTTTCATATCTGTTCATAATTATCCTCCTCTTCTGATAGCGAACACTCTTCCTTTGTCTATATCTGGAACCTTTTAACATACGACCTGTGAGGATGCCTCTTCAGTCAATTAATTTTATAAATTACACTTATAATATAAAAAATACATGTGTCAATAAAAATATATATTAAAATTAACATATCTATATTTTGCTTTTAAAAATCAACATTGATGCAATGAGTTGTGGTGTAAATTTATAAGGCTATCAATAAGACTATGGCTATTTATCAGAACCTGCTGCATCCGGGAAAAAGACCTGATTTCCCTCTATTTTGTAATCAGCAATGATTTCCTGAGCCTTTTCAGATACCAGCCATTTTGCGAATTTATCTGCCGACTCAAATTTTACATCAGGGTATTTCTTTGGGCTTACCGGTATAATACCATAAGGGTTAAACAATGATGGGTCACCCTCAACCAGTATCTCAAGATCAAACCCCTCTGGTCTTCCATACTTGTATTTTAAATAGGTGCCCCTGTCTGTTATAGAGTATGCCTGCTTTTCTTCAGCATAGGTGAGCGTCTTGCCCATGCCCTGGCCAATGGAATAGTACCATTCACCAATGCCTTCAGGATATTGAAAGGTAATGGTCTTCCTGTTCCCTTCTGATATGACATCCCTTGTTTCATTTTTCAAGGTTATCCCTGATATCTTCCAGATCTCCTGTTCTTTTACATGTGTACCGCTGTCATCACCCCTTGAAATAAAAGGGGCCTTTTTATCAGCTATCTTCTTCAGCGCCTCTGAACCACTTTTTATATCCTTTATGCCTGCCGGATCACTTGCAGGGCCTATAATGACAAAATCATTGTGCATTACTGGAAGACGGTATGCCCCATAACCCTCAGCAACAAACCGCTCTTCACGATCCTTTGCATGCACAAAGATAATATCTACATTTCCATCCATCCCATCCTTTATGGCAGCCCCTGTGCCCTTGGCTATAACCTTTACCCTGATTCCCGTATCAGCAGTAAATGCCGGCAGTAGCACATCAAGAAGCCCTGAATTTTCAGTGCTTGTTGTTGTGGACATGGTGATCATCTTGTCTGCGCCCGATGTAAGGCCCGACAGGGTAAAAACAGATATAAAGATCAATAGATCAATAAAATATCTCTTCATCTCATTGTTCCTTTCTTAATAAAATATTACTTCGCAGCTGAACCAGCCTGCTTTGCGTCCATATATAAAGGAGCGCCATATTCAGGGCCACCAAATTCACGAATGATCCTCTGACCTTCATCAGATACAACAAACCCAATAAAACCTGTTATCAACCTGTATATATCCCCTGATCTTTTCTTTTCAGGTACACTCATTATGTGATAGACATTGATTAAAACAGGGTCTCCTCTTAAAAGTATCTCAAGGTTTTTTACCCCCTGTTTTATTGCATAGTAGGTGCTTGAATCGGTCATGAAGTAGCCCTTTTCATCATCCGCCCTCTTAAGGGTTTGTTCCATAAACGCATTTGTAGCAACATACCATGCGCCGGAAGGCTTTATACCTGCCATCTCCCAGATCATCATCTCCTTTTTATGGGTGCCTGAATTGTCATTTCTTGTAAAGAAAAGGGCGCCAGTTTCCGCAATCTTTTTATATGCCTCAGCAGCAGACCTTACACCCTTTATCCCGGCAGGATCAGAGGCAGGGCCAAGGATAAAAAATTCATTTCCGCCAATCAATTGCCTGTTAGTTGCCCAGCCAGCCTTAACCGCCTTTTTCTCAGCATCAGGTGCATGCACCATAATAATATCCGCCTTACCGGATTTGAGCGCTTCAAGGGATTCGCCACTCCCCATATTGATCCAGTTGATCATGCAATTATTTTTGTAACAGTAAGGCTCTGCGAGTGATTTAACAAGACCAAGGGAGCCTGGAGTCCCGGTTGCTAGAGTTATTGAAATCTTTCCATTCCCATATGTTCCATCAAATTTGTCTGCCCCTTTTGCAGGCAACATCCCTGTTAAAATAATAAAAGTCTGCAACATCGAAAAAAATAAAATACCTCTCCTGAATCTCATGATTACCTCCAAACCTATCTTAGAGGCAATTATCCTTTTTGGTCATTTATTGTCAATTATTATCTTTAATTTCCCTTTCACTATTATTATTCATTTTTATTTAACATCATATACCAGGCAATACCATTGACAGACAACAATAATACACATGACATAAAATAACCATCATCTCAGAAAATCTTCCTCACTATATTAATTCATCTTCTTATGAGTGTGTTTTGAATCCTGTTTCATTAATTATACCGGCATGTTCTGTAATAGAAAATAATGATATCTATTTGGTGAGAAAGTCGTCAGTTTACATGCCAGCTCTGGGAGACATGCAGCAAGGAACAGCTAAAAAATATTAACCTGTAAATCTCCGCATGCTGGTCTGTACAAGAACTGTCAATTCAGTTTGCCATTAACCTTAACCACATAGACTACACCCCACATTGACCTGTCATTGAAAAAATCAGCGGTCGGGGCAAGCCTGTAACCGGTTTCAGGCAGCTTTCCATTTACTGAATCTGCAATCATGATTTCCTTTCCATTTTCAACAGCAAAAACTTCCCGCCATGAAAACAGGCACCTGTATCCGTCACATGCCACAAAAAGGAAATAGTCATCAGGGGTGATCTCTTTAAAGTTTACTGTTAGAAATGACCTTAGCTCAAAACCCTCTACATCCACCTTTTCTTCATAACCGTGGCCATGACCTATTAGTATCCAGTCCTTTTTCATTATGCGGGGTATATTTTCAAATATCGCCTGATATGTGTTTCCTCCATCTATACATGTAAGAGCATTACTCACGCATTTAGCCCCTTTTTTACGGACAGGAAGAAGCTTATCTGGGGCTGGAAGGGTGGTATAGGTAATCTTTACAACATCATCCAGGTATCGACTTACATCCGGTTCAGAAGGGGCGATAAGCCTGAGACCTGCGAGCGGTTCCTTTACGATATTTTTATCATATGTATCTTTAACAGTCTCGGCAGTTGGCTTAACCTGTTCCCTGTAAAAGGCGAGTGTAACAGGCAGGCTGTCATTAACCATGATCAATTCATTAAAGGTGAACCCCACACTTTTACCTGAAGCTGATATGAACCTTACCAGGATATCAAGTGGCTGATTAAAGATTGCGTCTTTCTCTTTTTTAGGCGCAATGCCCTCAAGGATATTGAACACGGGAATGCCTGTATATGCATATGCGCCAATAAACTTTCCGTCCGGTAAAAACTCCCTTGTCCTGATCCGCGTTGATGCAAAGCCATTAAGCGCTGATGCATCAAACCTGTATTCCTGTTTAACAAGCCCGTCAATTAAGAGTGAAACACCATCCGGGACATCCCTCTCTATTGCAATGGGTGTCGCCCCGGACACAGCATTAACCATGTCAAAATAATTTTTTTTCTCCTGCCGGAAATAGATAAAAACAGCGAGGATAATCAGTAATGCAATTATGATATTTTTTTTCATTTGATCATAACCTTTGTATATAAATATCTTAAACTTTCCTGATATTACACAACAAACCCTTCCATTGTGGATACCCCATAATGGGTTCGCGACACTGGCAGTCTGTCAGCCTGTTACAGTTTCCTTCTTCAGGCCAGCCATGAGGAACAAGCACAACACCTTCCATAATCCTGTCACTAACCCTGGCCTTCATTTTGACAAAACCCCGGTCTGTTTCAACCACAATATCATCATCGTTCTTTATACCATACTTTTTTCCTGTTACAAGGCCAAGTTCTGCAAATGGATATGGCGATTCTACATTGAGTGTATTAATATTATGAAGCATGCTTCCATTATAGTAAAGATCTCTTGTACCTGTTGACAGTATCAGGGGATATTTTTTACCAAGCTCATCCCATAATTTACCCTGTGGACTTTTAAATGGTTCCAGATAGGTGGGAAGCGGATCAAAACCTGCATCAGCAAATGCCTGACTGTATATCTCGATCTTGCCTGTTGGTGTTGCAAAATCGCCTTCCTTAAGGCCATATTTCATATCACTGTAATACTCTCCGCCTGGTCTTTCTGTTAGTATTTCCATATTGAGTGAACTTGGCCCAAGTTCATGTGCCACCAACTCTTCACCTGTCTTCCATGGAAATTGTTCTCCAAACCCGCATTTAAGAGCAAGATCAGTATACACCTCTCTTATGGATTTACATTCGAAATATCTGGGAACAACAGGCTTTCTCAGCATGAGATAGGGGATACAATGGCAGACATTGTAATTATAGGCGAGCCCCCAGAATTCAAACTGGTTTGCTGCCGGTAATACATAATGGGCAAGTCTCGCGGTCTCGGTCATGAACTGGTCATAAACAACCAGGAGGTCAAGTTTTTTAAATGCCTCAGTAAGGGCATTGGTATCTGGCATTGTAACCAATGGGTTTCCGCCCACCACAAAAAAACTTTTCAATTTTTCCGGTATGCTTTCAGGTACCATATTCATTACACCATATGGGCTTGTTCTGTTCCAGAGCTTATAGAACAAAGGATACTCATCAGCGCCTATTGGTTTACCTTGAAATGGTAGTGTAATGTTTGCAAGCTTAAGCCTCGGGCTTATGACCCATCCGCCAGGGACATTGATATTGCCTGTAAGTACCTGAAGGATCGCCATTGCCCTGTCGGTCTGGCTTCCGTTTGCGGACTGATCCTGGGTACAGGTGCCATGGTATATACTTGCCCCTTTTGTGGTGGCAAACCTCCTTGCCAGTATGCGAATATCCTTTGCAGGAACTTTTGTTATGGCCTCTGCCCATTCCGGTGTGTATTTTTTGATATGGGGTACAAACTTATCAAACCCAAATGTCCATTTTTCCACAAACGCGGCATCATAGAGATTTTCTTCTATCACAACGTTGATAAGTGCTAACGCAAGAGCCCCGTCTGTTCCAGGTCTTATCGGGATATACATCTCAGCCCTGTCGGCTATTGGTATTTTTCTGGGGTCTATTACAATAACCCTTGCACCCTTCTTTATATTCTCTTCCATAGCAAGGGAAAGCGGAAAATCAGAGGCGTCAGGATTATGCCCCCAGAGTAGATAAAGATTAGAATTAAGACCTTCAACCGGATATTTACCAAAGGTGATCTGCCTTGCCCTGATCCGCATCCTGTAGCATATACTTTCTACTGAAAAGTAATTGGATGTTTTAAGGGCTGCCATAAAACGGTGAGTAAGGGAAACCATCTCAATATTTTCAACACCGATAGAACCGCAGAAAAATGCGTTAACAGAAGGATCATACTTGTTACTCAACTCACCCAGTTTTCCTACAATTTCAGAAAGTGCCTGATCCCATGAAACCCTTTCCCATCCGCCGTTTATTTTTTTCAAAGGATATTTAAGCCGGTCAGGGTGATAAAGATGCTCTATAGCTGTCCTGCCCTTTGGACAGAGATAGCCTTTATTCAGGGGATGATCCTTTTGCCCTTCAATCTTTACAACCTTGCCATTATCTACAGTAACCTCCATACCGCAGCTATGATAACAAAGTGCACAACCGGTAAAATATTTTTCCATTTTAACTCCTTATTGATACAGCCTTAAACCATCAGAGAGAATCATGGTATAGCAACACCAGTAAAAAAATAGCAGGAGTACTAAATGTACTCCTGCCTACTTGAGATAGGGAGTATTGGAGGTACTGCCCTATAAAAAAGGAAGTTAATGCATCAGAATCTCATGCACCAAGCTTGCCTTTCTTTTCCATTGTGTCGGCCACCCTCTTGAGTTTGTAACCCTCAAGTGTTTTTCTAGTTGGCCAGCCGTTTTCCTTGTCCCAGCCTTCAAGCGCATAGAAATGGGTCTTGAAATCTTCAACACCCTGCCTGTCAAGATACATATCAGGAGCCTCATCGGTCCGCCATTTGCCATTTTCATATATGGGTACACCGCCGAAGAATGTCATGCAACCTGCACCTGGTTTGTACATGAAGGGCGCAAATACTTCGGCCTTTCTGCTTCTTCCGTGCATAGTCCTGATCGCACGCTCCAGGGTCCAGATCTTTTGCCCTACCTTCATGGTATCTGCAAAGGAATCATTTTTACCGGTAACTGCCTTGTAATATTTCATCTCAATTTCAGGAGAGATGGTCATAAATGAGGGAAGGAACATCTCACAGAAGGCCATGGATTCATTCCAGAATGAGGCGTAATACCTGGAAAAGGCTACCTCTTTTGCCTTATGGGCCGAATAGAGGCCTGTCTTCCATGCCTCATCACCCTTCCACGCGTAATTGAACATGAAGATATCGTCAGTATAGGGGACAGTCTTTTTTGATAAGGTCTCAAGCTTTTTCTCAATAGGTGTACCATCCTGTGAAGGGCCAACCGCCCCTACAAGTCCGTGCCAGCTTGGATCGCCTGCACCTAATAGATAATTATATGCCCATTCTGCGGTCGGGAGTGTCCAGTGACCGGTTGCACCCCATGCGGGCATACGCAATGCACCACTTTCCAGGTCCTCCTCTATCCGTCCCCATTTTTCTGCTGCATGAAATGCACCTTCAGCGAGTGCATCACCGATACCTGCACGTCTTGATATCGCATCAAGGAATGCCTTACGGAATTGCAGGCTTCCATATTCTTCCATTGGGAGTGGCGCTGAATCGATCTTTTTGCCAGGGCCCAGTACACCTATATCGTAAAGGTATTTTATATACCAGCCAACACCGGTTTCAACAGGTACCTTCTTGTTGAAAAATGCAGGAGCATTCGGTATATCAGACAAAAAAAGCCCCACAAAGTGCGCTGCCCATGCGCTTGCACCGTACCTCATAAGGGCCTCTGCTGCCAGATCCTGTTCCCTGGGTTGTGCGGTTTCAAGCCAGAACTGATCAACACACATGGTTTCACCACCATTAATGCTGTTCCTGCGACGATCGGCCCTCAGACACGGGTTGCATGAAGCTGATCCGGGACGTGCAGGGCCGAAAGACCCGGAAGTAATATTGCCTGAACCCATCTGTGCCAGTCTTGCATCGAGAACACCCTTTGCATCAGCCATTTTGACACTGTTGGTGCCGATTACACTTATGGCCTTGAGTTTCTTTGCCCCAAATACAGCACCGAAACCGCCAACACGTGAACTGACACCGCTACCGGTAATAATCGCTGCAAGTCTTGATTTTGCCTCACCAACCGGGCCTATACACATTATCTGGGGAATACCAGTTGTATATTCATTACCAATCTGATGCCATTCCTCTCCATAGCGTGTCCTTCCTCCTGCCATTGCCGCTATACGCTTCTGTGTTTCCCATGTATCGGTTCCCCAGAGATCCTTTGCATCCTCTATCTTGATCTGGTCATTGATTATGTTCAGCCACACAGGGCTCTCTGACATGCCTTCTATTACAATGCCATCCCACCCTGCGAACTTAAGCATCGTGGCAAACCTTCCACCAAAATTTCCACGGTTGAATTCGCTTGTAGGATATGTCTCGGGTGATAAACCGCATATGCTTGTTCTTCCTGCGCCAGGTACACCGGTTGCTCCCAGCGGGCCAGTCATGATTGGCAATACATGGTGAGGATCATAGGGATCTTTAAGGTCCCAGTTACCAGGGGCAACTGCAAGATCCCAGAATATGGCCGCCCCTATACCGTATCCACCGCCAAATTCCGCATATTTTTCAGTATCTATTGTACTTATTTCCTTTGTCGTAAGATTGACTCGTGCTATCTTTCCCGTGAATCCATTAGCCATTTTATTTCTCCTTTCCTATGATTTAACTGCCGTATCGTCTTTGGCAGGCGCACCAGGGCCAAATGGCATCTTAGGGGCAGGTGGTGCCAGATCAATATCATATCCTTTAACATCTTCCTGAGTCGGGGCTTTATCAACAAGCTTCAGGGCCTTGGCCGGACAATTTGTTACACATGCCGGTTCTCCGCCAGGTCCTCCCTTTTTACTCCAGAAAGGGGTATCTATGCACAGATCACATTTTGATGACTTTTTAATATAAGGATTCCACACTGTCCGATGAGGCTTTTGCGGGCACATCTGAATACATTTTTTACACCCAATACATTTCTTGCTGTCTATTACACGTACATTTCCATGTTCTGTATCTATGTGGGCTGCACCAACAGGACAGTTTTCAACACACACAGGGGTTATGCACTGTCTGCATACTGCCATTACTATATCATTAGGATAGGTGGTAAATGACGGGGCATCACGTATTATCTGTATACGTGAAAGGGTTGGATTAGCCTCTCCGTAATGGGCCGCTGAACAAGCCAACATACAGGTCTGACACCCCCAGCAGAGCCTGCTGTCATAAACAATGTATCCTTCAGATTTTGGATATGATTCCTTTGCCGCAGCCCTCGCGGTAACAGGAACGCCTGCAGCTATGGCACCTGCTGCAAGTGCAGCCCCGCTTCCTACCAGGAATTCTCGCCGGTTCATTTTCTTTTTGCCATCTTCGGGTTTTTCAGATTCAGCCATCGACCATTCTCCTTTCATTAATTGTTAAATCTAATCTGGTTTCTGAGATCTGTAGGAATCTATTAAAGACCACCTTATGTCATTTTCGATATAATTCAGTACAAAAAAATACGAAAATGCCAGATTCCTTTTTCGTATTGGCCATCCTTATATCGATTTCGACATAAGAGTCAATAAAAAAATCTATAGATGCTTTAAACTCTGTCTGTCACCGTGATGGACAGCTATTTTTTAACGACCTGAATCTTATCTGTTTTAAAGTTTAATTCACGATGAAATACCTTATGTCAATCTTGATATATTTTTATTGACAATACACATAATGCTGGTCTATTTTACGCCGAATTTTCTCAATGGAACCTTTGATTTGTTTCCAGTACCGGAAAACAACCTAAAGAGTCATGTATTACAGAGTAAAATATTATGGCAAATCATTATGTTATCTCTTGTGTCATTTTCGATATAAGCTATAAACAATAAGAACATGAGGAACCAGGCAACTAAACCAAGGAGGATAAAGATGAAAAATTATAAATTATTAATCAATGGAAAACTGACTGATGCAGCATCAGGAAAGACTTACCCTGTAATCAATCCTGCAACTGAAGAAAAAGTAACAGATTTACCTCTGGGAGGAGAAGAAGAGGTTAATATGGCAGTGGATTCTGCAAAAAAGGCCTTCCCAATATGGTCAAGGTTTTCCACTATCGAACGATGCAGGCTTGTAAAGGAAATCGCTATGGGTATAAGGAAAAATGCAGATGAGCTCGCACAACTTGATACCCTTGATCATGGCACTCCTGTAAAAATGGCATTTCATATGGCAATGGCCTCTGCTTCATGTCTTGATTTTGCGGCGGAAGCAACAAGAACCATGATGAGTGAAATGATTCCTGCATCAGTAGGCACCTTAACCTACACCAAAAAAGAACCTGTTGGCGTTGTTGCACTTATCACCCCATGGAACGCCCCGCTGATGATGATCTGTGATAAACTCGGCGGAATTCTGGCAACAGGCAACACCTGCGTTGTAAAGCCGCCAAGTATTGATTCCCTTGAGGCCCTTAAGCTTGCTGAAATAATCTCCAAAGTGAATCTGCCTCCCGGAACTGTAAATATTATTACCGGGCCAGGCGGACTGGTTGGCAATGCCCTCTCATCACATCCTGATGTCAACATGGTAGCCTTTACCGGGAGTTGCGAAACAGGAAAGGTGATATTTGAAAATGCGAGCAGGACAGTAAAGAAAGTCGGCATGGAACTCGGGGGTAAAAATCCCTATATTGTGCTGGAAGATGCTGATCTAGATGTTGCCCTGGCGAAAATTGTAAGGTCTCAATATATAAATACAGGGATGATATGCGCCGCCCCTGGAAGGATATATGTTCATGAAAAATTACATGATGAATTTGTTAAGAGATTCGTAGAAGAATCAAAAAAAATAACAGCAGGCAATCCCAATGATGAAAAGACATTCATGGGGCCGGTTGTAAGCGCTGAACACAGGGATAAAGTAGAAGGGCTTATAAAGTCAGGCATAGAAGAAGGTGCAACCCTACTGCTCGGTGGAAAGAGACCGACTGAGCCTCCACTTAAAAAGGGTTACTATGTATTACCAACCGTGTTCAGCAATGTTACCCCTGACATGAAGATATACCGTGAAGAGATTTTCGGGCCGGTTGCCTGTATTGTAAAATTTTCCTCTGAAGATGATGTTATCAAGGCGGCAAATGATAATCTCTTTGGCCTCTGTGCCTCAGTATTCACTAAAGACACAGCTAAAGGTATCAGATTCGCCAATGAGCTTCAGGCCGGGACAGTATGGATAAATGAGGGATTAACTGCTTCAACCGATCTACCCTGGGGCGGATTCAAAGAGAGCGGATTCGGGAAGGTAAGCGGGGTAAAGGGCGTTCATGAGTTTACGCAGGAGAAGCTTGTATGGGTTGACCTTTATGGCGGTAAGATGCAGCAGATGCATTAGAATTTAACTTCAGGTCGGATTCTTTTCCCGCCATAAACAAAAGATAGTGGCAAAAAATATCCGACCTGTATTTTAATGTAATGGAGCTCAAGGTGATTAATAATTTTATTCGATTTCCTTTGCGCCCTGAACCCTATGCCTCTTTCCCCTAGATTACAATACTTACTGTCTTAACTTCAGTATGATAATCTATAGCGGACTTACCATTTTCCCTTCCTATGCCTGACTGTTTAAATCCTCCAAAGGGCAGGTTTGGATCAGGAGGAAGGGTGGCACCGTTAATGGTTATCATGCCTGCGTTAACAGCCGCAGCAGTCTTAATGGCGTTATTCAGATTTGATGTCCATATATTCGCAGCAAGGCCATAGTTGGTATCATTGGCTTCGGGAATAAGGTCTTCCAGATTATTAAAAGGTGTGGCAATAAGTACCGGCCCGAATATCTCTTCTCTATATATTGCAGCCTTCTTATCAACATCCACAAATATGGTTGGTTTCACAAAATTACCGGGTCTGTCTATACCTTTACCGCCAGTGATGAGTCTCGCGCCGGAATCAATACCCTTCTGCATATACTGGAGTACCTTGCTCTTCTGTGATGCATTTATAAGGGGGCCCATCTCATTTTGAGGGTCCATGCCAGGCCCGACCTTCATGGTTTCAGCCCTGTGCTGGATGGCGCTTACAACTTCATCAAATCGTTTTTTCTGGATAAACAGCCTTGAACCGGCAACGCAAATCTGGCCGCAATTCATAAAGACACATAATGATGCCTCAAAGGGGGCTGATTTCATATCTGCGTCATCAAATATGATGCTAGGTGATTTGCCCCCAAGTTCAAGGGAGATACGTGTAAGGTTCTCCATAGCTGCCTTTGCGATGCTTTTACCAACCTCTGTTGAACCGGTAAATGTTATCTTGTTTATTCTCGGATCTGAAACGAGCCTTGAACCTACTACCCCTCCCGGCCCCTGTAGAAGATTTACTACCCCGTCAGGCACCCCGGCCTCCTGTAACAGTTCCATAAGCCTGCCTGCTATAAGGGGTGTATCTGAAGCGGGTTTAATGACCATTGTACACCCGGTTGCAATCGCTGGAGCTATCTTGCTTACAAACATGGGCATGGGTGCGTTCCAGGGAATAACCGCCGCAACAACACCAACAGGCTGACGCAGGGTATATGAAAAAACTTGATCCACATGGGGTAAAAGGGTCATGGGTGTTAATGTTTCACCGGCGATCTTGGTTGCAAGACCAGCATAATATTTGGCAAAATTAATGCCCATCATGCAGTGCCCCGGATCGGTTGCCGGCCTGCCAAGATCCAGACACTCAATCTGACAGAGCTCTTCACGATTTTTATCAATAAGATCCGCAAACCTGAGAAGTATATCCTGACGTTCCGCACCTGTCATTTTCTTCCAGGGTGAGTTATCAAATGCCATGCGCGCTGCAGTAACAGCCATATCAACATCAGTGATCCCGCTTTTTGATGCATGGGCAACAACTTCATTTGTTGCAGGGTCTTTTTTTTCAAAGGTTTCACCGCTCACGGCGCTTTGCCATTTGCCATTTATGCAGTTTTTCAACTCCTTTGAAAGGAACTCCTGAACCTTCGGCATTAAATTATACTCTGCTACTGATAAAAATTTTTCTGTCATCTCTCTCTTCTCCTTCATTTATATAAATTAATATTTAAATCATCTATATTTGGTAAAAACAAAATGCAGAGCTTTAACATCCAGCAGGTTGAGAATTTCCCTATCAGATTAAAGCAACTTTGCATATGGGGTTTTTGATATAACTACTTATATCAATTTCGATACAAGAAGCAATTTTTTTTTGTAAAAAAAAATTATTATGTTATAACCCACAGACTGAGCGAATAAGCAGAAAGGATAAATATAATATATGACTGAAGATGGAATAAAGAAAGTCCGCACCACCACATGGTCGGGAGGGCCAGGATGCCACGGCGGATGCGGTGTTATAGCCCATATCAAGGATAATAAACTGATTAAAATAGAGGGTGATCCTGATCACCCCATGAACAGGGGGCGTCTCTGTTCAAGATGTCTTGCTATGACCCAGATTGTACATCACCCGGAGAGACTCACAAAACCCCTTAAGCGTATTGGCGAGAGGGGAGAAAACAAATGGCAGGAGATCTCCTGGGATGAGGCGTTTAACTATATTGAAGAAAAGATGAACAAAATCAAGGCGGAGTACGGCCCTGAAAGCATGACATTTTCAATGGGTACGGGCCGCGATGTAGGCGCATGGATATGCATGCTCGCATATGCATTCGGAAGCCCCAATGTCTCATTCGCCATGAGCGGAAACGGCTGCTACTCGCCCAGGATCGCTGCGACAGAGATAGTCTTGGGTGATTACTGTGTTTTCGATGGCGGGCAGTGGCTTCCAAAGGGTCACGATGACCCCGAGTATAAAGTCCCTGAATGCATAGTCATATGGGGTTATAATATACCTGCATCATGTCCTGACAATATATTTGGTCACTGGGTAACTGACCTCATGAAAAAGGGCTCCAAGCTTATCACTATTGACCCGCGCCTGAGCTTCTTTGCATCCAGGTCAGAAAAATGGCTTCCTTTAAGGCCTGGCACTGATGGGGCTCTCGCAATGGGCTTTTTGAATATTGTTATAAAAGAAGGGTTCTATGACAGGGATTTCGTAAAAAAATGGACAAACGCACCCTTCCTGATCAGACAAGACACAGGAAAGCTTCTTAGGGAAAGCGATCTTGACCCGAAAGGTGCTGCTCAAAACTTTGTGGTATGGGATAACACTGTAAGTAAAACAGTCATATGGGATTCAGGCAATGCCTGCTATAAAGCAGAGGTAGGTGAAGCTGCCCTTGAAGGCGAGTTTGATATCCATCTTGGTAATGGTTCAAAAATCAAAGCCACAACAGTCTGGAACCAATTCTGTGCCAGGGCAGCGGAATACCCTGTTGAAAAGGTGGCTCAAATCACCTGGCTCAAGGAAAAGGACATTATCGAGGCAGCACACCTGTATGCCAGGAGCAAACCTGCATCAATCCAGTGGGGCCTGGCAATCGATTCCACACCAGCCATAACACCCACAGCCACAGCTATTGCCTCATTGTGGAGCATCATGGGCAATCTGGATGTCCCCGGCGGAAACCCGATTGCACGGTATGCCTATAATGCTGTTGCTTATGCACTGCCCGGTGCAAAGGGGGTAATCAGGCTTGAAGACAAGGAGATGGACAAAAAGCGGATAGGTTATGATGACTACGGCCCATTCAGGGAATTTATCTGGAGAACCCAAACAGATAAGATGTTTGAGCAGATTTTTACTGAGAAGCCCTACCCAGTTAAAGGTATGTGGCTACAGTGCTGCAACCTTATAGGCGGCACAGGCTATGACCCCAAAAGATGGGTAGAGGCGCTTAAAAAGCTGGATTTTGTGGCTGTTACAGATATCTTTATGACGCCCACATGCCAGATGGCGGATATCGTGTTGCCTGCAACATCATTCCTTGAAAAGGACAGTATCAGAAGCTGGTGGGTGCCGTTACAGACTATCAATAAGGCAATGACAGTAGAGGATTGTAAATCTCTTATCGAGATAGATTTTGAAATGGCAAAAAGGTTTGATCCGAATTTCAGATGGAAAACAATCCACGACCTTTTTGATGAAATCCTTGCGCCTTCGGGCATGACATTTAAGGAACTCCAGGAAAAGGGGTGGTCAATACCTCCCAAGGGGAATTCAAGCGCACCATATCATCGACATGAAAGAGGCCTGTTAAGGCAGGATAAAAACCCGGGATTCCAGACCCATTCAGGAAAGGTTGAACTCTATTCTACATTGAGAGAAGAATGGGGTCTTGAACCCATACCCTGCTATGAGGAGCCCCCATTTACACCCATAAGCAGGCCTGACCTTGCGGAAAAATATCCCCTTATCCTTTCAACGGGTAGACGATCACCGGTGTTTTTTCTCTCGGAACATCGAAACATACCGTGGCTCAGGGAGGCTGATCCTGATCCGGTTGTGGAGATACATCCGGACACAGCAAAATCACTGGGTTTTGGAAACGGTGAATGGGTATGGGTGGAAAACTGGATGGGTAAATGCAAGTTAAAGGCAAAGGTTACCCCCATTGTGCCAAGGTGGATGGTAATGGCTGCACACGGATGGTGGTTCCCTGAAAAAGAGGGGGCTGAGCCCTCATTATATGGCATGTGGGATTCCAATATCAACCAGCTTATGCCCATGGGAGCAAACGGCAAAGATGGCTTAGGTACTATTACAAAGCATCTTTTATGCAAAGTTTACAAGGTGAATGGAGAAGCATAGATAATGACAAAAAAACCGGAATACGGACTTCTTATAGATTATGAATACTGCACAGGGTGTTTTGCCTGTCAGGTTGCCTGTGCGCAGGAATATAAATGGCCGGCAGGTATGGGTGGAATCAGGGTTATTGAGATTGTGGAAAACCTGCCTAATGATAAACATTACTTAAAGTTTATGCCCATACCGACTGAGCTGTGCATCCTATGCGCGGGCAGGACAAAAAAAGGTGAAAGACCCGCATGCGTTCATCACTGTATGGCCGCATGTATGAAGTATGGTAAGATAGAGGACCTGGCAAAAGAGATAGATAAACCCAGAATGGTGTTGTGGGCACCAAGGGCGTAAAAAGACAGCTTTCAGCTTTCAGCTATCAGCAAACTGCTTCAAAACAAATGGCAAACCGAGTACTGATGCTGAATCAGATTAAAAGGTATGGTTTAGGAGAAGTCAATTTTTATTGTCTGTTAAAGCGGTCGATGGCTGTCATTGCCTCGATCGCTTTTTTTATGTGCTCATCTTTATTAAATGGGCCTATACTGAACCTCACAGTGCCCCTCGGAAATGTACCAATACCTTCATGAACAAGAGGGGCGCAGTGCAGCCCGGTACGTACTGCAATGTTATAATCCGCATCAAGTATGGAGCCTGCATCACCGGGGTCCATCCCCTTAATATTAATTGAGATAAGGGCAACGTGGTTTTCATTATTATCTGCACAGTAGCATTCAACTGTTTCAAGATTTGAAAGGCCATCCCTTAGTCTTGAGAACAATCTCATTTCTTGTTTGTGGATTGCCTCCATCCCGGTTTGTTCAATATATTTCAAACCTTCTGACAAACCAATAATACCGATCAGGTTTAGAGTGCCAGCCTCAAGCCTGTGCGGGTATGTCTCATTATGGATAGGGCTCTCCGAGTCTATCCCCGTGCCGCCAAACCGTGTAGGTTCAATGATAAGATCAGGGGATACAGCTAACCCCCCTATACCGGTTGGCCCAAGCAGGGATTTATGACCGGTAAATGCAACAACGTTGATATTCCACTCCTTCATATTTATTGGGATTATGCCTGCGCTCTGTGCTGCATCAATAACAAGGGGCACACCTTTGTTTGCACATATTTCGCCTATTTCTTTGAGTGGCTGGATGGTTCCGATGACATTCGATACATGGTTGATTAATACCATCCTGGTCTTATTTCCTATCGCCTTTGAGATATCATCCGGATCAATAAAACCCTCGCTATTAAAGCCGACAAGATCATATGTGATAATTCCCTTTTCCCGGAGATGATACAGGGGCCTTAAGACCGAATTATGCTCAAGCCTTGTTGATACTACATGATCGCCCTTTTTAAACATGCCCTGGAGTGCAATATTGATGGAATCAGTGGCGTTTGATGTAAAGATTACTCTTCTTGGATCAGGAGTATTTAACAAGCGTGCAAGCCTTGTCCTCACATCAAAAACAAGGTCATCCGCTTCAAAGGCAAGGTCATAGCTCCCCCTGCCAGGAGATACACCCTTTTTTTTATACATCTCAACCATGCGATCAAGGGCGCCATCCGGTTTTGGAAAGGCGGTGGCCGCATTATCAAGATAAACAATATCTGAATTCATTTTAGTAACCAGCGCATGACTTGGGGTTGGGTAAGCCTGCAAAGCGGCGGGCACCGCGTCTGATGCCTCCGGGAAAGAGACCCTCCATCTCCATAAAACTCATTCCTGTTGCGGCCTTGATATCACGATTCATCGGTGCCCTGCCGTTGTAAAAATAAAACTCCCTTAAAAACCGCATAATCCTCCATTGTGCCTCGGTAAACCGCTCCACCCCGTTTTCGGCACCAAGGATTTCTGCTATCTCTTCTGTCCAGTCTTCAGGATGCCAGATAAAACCCTCATTATCAAAGAGGATTCTTTTTCCGGCAATCTCCCTGTAAACCCTTGAGAGATCGCCGGTAAGTGGCTGTGATCCGTCAGGCTGGACCATTTCTCTATTTTCCTGCCAGTGCCTTTTTTACCTTATCCGGTGTTGCCGGAAGATCGGTAATCCAGACCCCGCAGGCATCATGGATGGCATTTATCACAGCAGGGGCTGTTGATACCATTGTCATCTCTCCAACACCAATTGATCCTAATGCACCCTTTTTACGCGGTGTTTCAAGGGGAGGTATTATCTCCATCTCAAATGATGTCTTGAATGTCGGATACTTGAAGGTTACCCAGTCCTTTGTCTCGCCATGGATATACTCTTCCCTTAAAGCATAACCGACACCCTGATCCATACCACCTTCGAGCTGCCCTTCCAGATTAATCGGGTGAATAACCGGACCAGGGTCAACTGAGGTGGTCATCCTGATCACTCGGACTTCTCCTGTCTCTGTGTTGACTTCAACCTCTGCCATCTGGATGTTGTGCACCTGTGTCTCATAGGATGCACCCTGACCTGTCTTGGGATCAAGCTCTGCTATACGGGTGGTCTTTTTACCAACATACCTGGTCTCTTTTCCTGCCTTTTTCAGACCTTCATAGCTCTTTGTTCCGGCCTCTTTCATGGCAGTAAGCATATCATTAATACCATTGATCATGGCGCCACCGACCATATAGGTAATACGTGAGCTTGCTGCAGGGCCTGTTTCAGAGGTGTTTTCAGTAGTTCTTGTTACAAGCCTTACCTTGTCAAGAGGCAGATCCAGAAGATGGGCTGCAAGCTGTGTGAACATGGAGTCATTGCCCTCACCGGGGTCAGCAGCGGCAGTATATACTGTTATGCCGTCATCCTCGTTCAACTCAACTACGGCTATTGCGTTATCACTTGGCATACCGATACCAAAGGAATGGGCGCCAAGACCAACGCCCCGTCTGATCTTACCTGTCTTGAACTGTTTGGCCTCCTTCTTTGCCCGTTCATAGTGTGGTTTGATCATTTCACAGACCTGCGGGAATGTTGAATCGTCAATCAGGACTATACCTGTTGAAAGGCTGTCACCGGGCTTAAGTGAATTTTTGATCCTGAACTCAAGCGGGTCCATGCCGATCTTTTCAGCCAGCATGTCCATAGCACATTCCAACGCAAAATTTACCTGCGGTGGCCCTGCACCACGTGCTGCGCCACCTGCTGCATCGTTTGTGTATACGAGTTTAGCCATCGCATCAATATTGGGGATATTATAGGCACCCGATAACATTTCAATAGCGCGTCCTACTACAATGATACCCAGGAGCATATAGGCCCCGTTATTTACTATGAAATCATTTGCATATGCTGTGAGGTGACCATTTTTATCTGCTGCAAGCTTTACCTTCATGGTGAATGGATGACGTTTGTTGCTTAACAGCATGGATTCATGGATACTTGGTATATACCTTACCGGTCTCTTGAAATGGAAGATCGGAAGAGCGTCGTGTAGGGAAAGAGTGTAGGATAGGGTGT